>NZ_JBFTLQ010000074.1:0-38358 GCF_056396525.1 Cupriavidus sp. 05T41 | reverse complement strand
TGGCGAGGGTGGTAGTCATGGCAGTTCTCCTGGAAGGCGGTTGGCCAKCTGGCCGGGTATCGATTGGGACTTCGGTTCGTTTGCTGTCGAGCATCTTTGCTTCGCTCGGGAGGTACAAACGCATGGAGTGTGCCAAGGTGGGCCATGTCGCCTCGAATCGCCCGCAAACGCAGGCTGGGCTTGGGAGAAATTTTTCTCGAGGGGGAAAATAGCGCCGAAGCCCGGTGTGGGAAGGCTTTGATCTGGCAGGCAAAAACCAACACAACAGACACCGTGTGTTCGTGCGCCGCCAACATCGGGAAACATCTGGGCGATCACGCCGGCATGACGCGGCAGCGGGAGGACCCTTGAGGCGCACCKGGATGAGAACACCGGCGGCCTGCCGGAATTCCAATGCGGTCACATGGGATCAGAAGCCCATCGTCGCCGACAGCAGCAAGGTGCGCGGCTCGGCGATCGCCACGCCGCCGAAGGCATCGACCGCGGCCMAGTAGCGCTGGCCGAAGACATTGCGGACGTTGAGCCGGAAGGTGGTCTGCCGGCGCGCCAGCGTAGTCCGGTATCGCGCGCCAAGGTCAACGCGGGTCCATTGCGCAATGCCMTGTTGCGTATTGGCMTGGTCCACATACTGGCTGCCCGTGTAGACCAGGCTGCCGGTCAGCGTCAGCCCKGGCGCGAAGGCGGCATCCCATTCGGCGCCCAGGTTGGCTTGCAGCCTGGGCACGCCGATGGGGGTCTTGCCGGCGGTCGCGGCGCTGTCGGTGCGCACCGGCCTCGCATCGAGCACGGTGGCGCTGGCCAGCAGCCGCACGCCTGGCACCGGCTCGCCATACAGGCCAAGCTCCAGTCCGCGGTTGCGCTGCTCGCCGTCTGCGGTGAACAGCGTGCCGGACATCTGCCCACCCGGCCGGGTGATCTGGAACGCGCTGACCGTGGCGATCATGCCTCCCMGMTCTACCTTGACGCCGGCTTCGTACTGTATCGACTTGTAGGGCGCGAAGACCTCGCCGGCGTTGCTGGCGCTGGCGGGCGCGGTGTCGCCCTTGCTCAGCCCTTCGGCGCGGTTGGCGTAGAAGGAGACGYGCTGCCAGGGCTTCACCACGAGGCCGAGCATGGGCGTCACGGCCGATTCGTCATAGCGCGAAGTCACGGCGCCGGCGGTGCTGAAATTCGCCGACCTGACCTGCTGGTGACGCACGCCCAGCGTCAGTTGCACGCGCTGGTCCAGCAGCGACAGCGTATCGGCCAGCGCCACGCCGGTCAGGCGGGTTTCCGAAACCGTTGGCACGCTGGCCGGATCCGCGATGAACTGCATGGGAAGCGAAACCGGCTGGTAAAGGTTCGTCAGCAGGGTGACGGGCGAATTGTTGAAGCCTCGTCCCAGTCGATCCCGATAGCCGCTGACCACCAGATTGAGGCGATGGCCGACCGGCCCGGTGTCAAAGCGGGCCCGCAGGCCGGTATCCGCGGTAGCCCGGGCCACGTTGAACTTGTAGTTCGTATCCGACACGGCAATGTCGCCGGCCTCGTTGACGATGGTGGGCGTGATGGCAAAGAGCCTGGCAACCCGGGTACGGCCGCCGCCGCCGTCCAGGAACCAGGCCAGCTTGTCGCCGATCTCGTATTCCGCCCGAAGCAGCAGCGACTGGTCGCTGATCCTGGAGTGTTCCCAGGGCTGCGAGATATTGCGCTGTCCATCCGGCGCGCCGGGCACGGCGATGCCGGGAAGGATGTGCAGCAGCCGTGACGGCGCGTTGATCCTTTCCCGCTGGCCGATGAAGTCCAGCGTCGCACGCAGGCGCTCTCCCTGATAGTCGAGCGCCAGCGCGCCGGCACCAGCGTTGCGCGACTGGTTGTCCAGCCTGGTGTCCCCTGCCCGGTAGCTGCCGTTGAGGCGGATGCCGAACTGCCGCGCGGCGCCAAAACGCCGGCTCAGGTCAACGTTTCCACCCAGTTGCGATGTCGCGGCATAGTCGGCGGTGACCTGCATCTGGTCCGGTCCGGTGGCCCGCTTGGGGACGATGTTGATGCCGCCGCCGACACTGCCGCTCGGCGCCATGCCGATCAGCATGGCGGTCGGGCCCTTKATCAGCTCGACGCGCTCGATATAGCCGGTGGACACGCGGTAGTTGGAGGCAACGCCATACAGGCCATCGAAGGCGATTTCCCCGAAGTTACCGTTGCCCACCGGAAAGCCGCGGATCGTGAAGGCATCGAGGATGCCACCGGGCTGGCTGACGAAGCGCACCGACGCATCATTGGCCAGCACATCGCCCACCGTGCGCGCCTGCTGGTCTTCKATCGCCCTGGCGGTGTAGCTGGTGAGGCTGAACGGCGCGTCCATGATGTCGGTGTTGCCGAGCATTCCCAGCCGGGCGCCGCGCGCGACCTGCCCGCCCGCGAAGGGCTGCGGCAATTCGCCCGCGGCGGCGGCGGTACCGGTGACCGTCACCGTGGGCAGCACCGGCGCCGCCTCGCTGCGGGCGCCCTCGCGCGCCCTGCGCAAGGAAAAGCCGCCGCCCGGCAGCGCCACCGCTTCCAGCCCGGTTCCCGCCAGCAGCGCCCTCAGCCCTGCCGGCACCGAATAGCTGCCTTGCAAGCCGGGGCTCTCGGCGGCACCGAGCAGCGCCGCATCGTAGGAAAGATCGATGCCGGCAGCGCTGGCGAAGCGGTTGAGCACCACATAGAGCGGGCCTGGCCCGATGGCAAAGGAGCGGGCCTGCTCCGTGCCCGGCGCGGCACGCGCCGTGGACAACGGCATGCCAACCCACAGGGCGAGACAGGCGAGAGCGCAGGAAAAGGCGCGGCAAGGTGCCCTCAATGGCTTAGAAGTCCATGCTCATGGACGCCATGAAGGTACGCGGCGCACCCAGCGAGATCGTGCTGAACGAGGCCACCCCCGACCAGTACCTGCGATCGAAGGCATTGAACACACCCGCACGGAAGGTGGTCGACTTGCCGTACAGCGAGGACTTGTAGCGCACGCCCAGATCCACCGTGGTCCACGACGGCACCCGCTGCGTGTTTGCCTGGTTCACGTATTCGCTGCCGGTGTAGTTGACGGCGCCGGTCAGGGTCAGGCCGGGCACCCACGGCAGGTCCCATTCCGTGCCCAGGTTGGCCATCACCGTGGGCACGCCGACCGGGCGGTTGCCGAGCGTGGCCGCGCTGCTGGTCTTGGTCAGTTCGCCGTCGAGCAGGGTCACGCCGCCGAGCAGGCGCACGCCCTTGTAGGCCTGGCCCGACATCGTCAGCTCCAGGCCCTGGTTGCGCTGCTCGCCGTCGACGGAGAAGACCGTGCCGGACAACTGGCCGCTGGGCTTGGTCATGCGGAAAGCGGCCAGCGTTGCCATCACCTTGCCCGCGTCGTACTTGACGCCGACCTCGTGCTGCTTGGTCTTGTACGGGGAGAAGACCTGCCCCGCGTTCGACGCCACCGCCGGCGCGATATCGCCCTTGCTCAGTCCCTCGATGTAGTTCGCGTACAGCGAGACGTGCTGCCAGGGCTTGAAGACGATGCCGGCCAGCGGCGTGACGGCGCTCTCGTCGTACGTGGCGGTCTTGGCGCCGGTGGCGGCGTAGTTGTTCGACTTKACCTGCTGGTAGCGCAGGCCGAGGGTGAGTTGCACGCGGTCGTCGAGCACGCTCAGGGTGTCGGCCAGGGACAGCCCCGACAGCGTGGAGTCGGACACCTTGGGCACGCGTTGCGGCGCGGCGATATCCTGCGCCGGGCGGTCGACCGGCGCATAGATATTGGACGTGACAGGCGTGCCGGCCACGTTGGCGCTGGCGAAGCGGTCCATATACAGGTTCGCCTGCAGCGCCAGCGCGTGCTTGACGGGGCCGGTCTCGAACTTGCTCCTGACGCCGGTATCGAAGCTCGACCGGTTGACCTGGAACCTCCAGTTCTGTATCGCCGACGAGGTGGCACCCGCCGAATTCAGGATGGTCGGCGTCTGGTCCGACAGCCGCGCCACGTCGGAGCGGGTACCGCCAGCGTCGGCAAACACGGTCACGTTGTCGGTGATGTCGTACTCCGCGTGCAGCAGCGTCGAGACATCATTGGACTTCCACCAGCCCCACCGCTGGCTGACATTGCGCCGGCCGTCCGGCGCCGCGGGCACCTGCACGCCGGCCGCGACCAGGAAGGGCCGCGTCGGCGCGTCCACCCACTGGTATTGCTCGATCAGGTCGAGCGAAGCCCGCAGGYGCTCGCCGTGATAATCGAGCGACAGCGCGGCCACCTCCGCGCGCGATTTCTGGTTGTCCAGCGGGGTCTGTCCCTGGCGATGCAGGCCGTTGAAACGGATGCCCCACTCCCGGTCATCGCCAAAGCGGCGGCTCAGGTCGATCGCGCCGCCCACCTGCGCGTCAGACGCGTAGTCGAGGGTAAAGCGCGTCAGGTCCTGCGCCAGTGCCCGCTTGGGCACGACATTGACCACGCCGCCCACGCCGCTGTTGGGAGACATGCCGTACAGCAGGGCGGCGGGGCCCTTGAGCACCTCGACCCGCTCCAGGTACTCGGTGAAGAGGTGGTAGTTGGGCGAAACGCCGTAGACGCCGTCAAACGCGATTTCCGACAGGTTGCCCTCGTTGATCGGGAAGCCGCGGATATAGAAGGAATCCGTCACGCCGCCGACCTGGCCGGTGAAGCGAACGGAAGGATCGCTGTTCAGCACCTCGGCCAGGGTGACGGCCTGCTGGTCCTCGATCCGCTGGGCGGTGTAGTTGGTCACGGCGAAGGGCGTGTCCATCACGCCCTTGTTGCCCAGCAGCCCCAGGCGGCCGCCACGCGCCACCTGGCCGCCGGCATGGGCCGGTGGCAATTCGCCCGGCGCCTCGGTGGCGGCGGTGACGGTCACCGCCGGCAGCGTCGCGGTGGCATCCGCCGGCTGCGATTGCGCCCTMACGCCGAGCGGTGCCACGCTCGCGCCCATCGCAAGACAGACAAAGGCGTGGTGCAGTGCAAGCGCGAACGGCTTGGGTCGAGGTGGGCGCGCGTTGGCGATGGCAGTGGCATGGCGTGTTGCAGACATCAGATTCTCTTCTCCGGCAGCGTGGTGTTTGAAGTTCCTACGCAGTAGGCCGGTCGAGAATCGAAATCCCCTCAATATTTCCCTGGTTTTTTTCCGCACATGGGCAAAGTGGCGTCAATTTCCGCCGGCGGGACCAACCGTGACCCAGAGGCGCGTGCGATAGGCGATGGAAACGGGCTGCGACTGCGCCAGGAAGCGCAGCGTCCGATCGGTGTCGCGCAGGTGGTAGGTGCCGGATATGCGCAGGTCCGCCACGCGCGGATCGCAGACGATGCGGCCGGTGCGGTAGCGGGCAAGTTCGGCCAGCACGTCGGCCAGGCGCATGTCCTTGCCGGCGATGACGCCCTCGGCCCAGCCGTCCGGCGCGATGGGCGGCGCCGCCGCCGGCGTGCTGCCGTCTGCGGCAAGCCACCAGGTCGTCCCCGCGCGTGCCACGTCCTCGCCATTGCCCGCCGACGGATACAGGGCGACGGCGCCCTCCTGCACGCTGACCCGGGCGCGCGCGCCCTCGATACGCACCACGAAGCGCGTGCCCAATGCGCGCAGGCTGCCGAACGGCGTCTGCACCCAGAAGGGCCGCGCCGCGCCGCTGGCGGCGGAAAATTCATCGTCATGGCCCGTGGTGACCAGGATCTCTCCGCGCCGCAGCGTGATCAGGCGGCGCTCGGCGCCCAGTCCGGTACTGATGGCCGTGTCCGTATTGAGCACGATGGTGCTGCCATCATCGAGCCGCACGGTACGCTGCTCGCCGGTGGCGGTGCTGGTATCGGCAAGCAGGCGCTGCCATGGCGCCAGTTCTCGCACACCCTGCACGGCAAGCAGCGAGATACCTGCCAGCGCCAGCACCTTGAGCGCCTGACGGCGTTTCAGGCCGCCGGCGCTGCGCCGCGCGCCGGCGGTTTGCAGCGTATCCAGCGCAAGCGCTGCCGGTACGCCGGAGAAATCGTCTCGCAGCGCCTGCACCCGCTGCCAKGCGAGCGCGTGCAGCGGGTCCGCCTTGAGCCACTGTGCGAACGCCTCGCGCGTGCCGGCGGTGGGCTCGCCGAAGTCGAGCCGGATCGTCCAGGTAACGGCCTTGTCGACCATGCGAGCGGGAATCCGGGGTTCGGGCGCGGGCGGCGTGGGTCCGCAGGGACTGGCGGGATCAGTCACCGAAGCGCACAGCGTAGCAATGGCGCAGGGCCGCGGCGACATGGCGTTCGGCCGTCGCCAGCGACACCCCGAGGCGCTCCRCGATCTGCCGGCAGGTCAGCCCTTCCAGCTGGGCCCACAGGAAGGCGGTGCGCACCTGCGGCTTGAGCGCATCGAGTATGCGGTCGATGGCGATCAGGGCCTCCAGGAAGAGCAGCCGGCTCTCTGGCGACGGCGCGTGGGCCGGCGGCAACTGCGCCAGCGTCTCCAGCCAGGCCAGCTCCAGCTCCCGGCGCCGCCAGTGCTCGATGACCAGGCCGCGCGCGATCGTGCTCAGGTAGGTGCGGGGCTCCCGGATATCCGCGGCCTGCCGGTGGAGCAGGCGGAGAAACACGTCCTGCGCCAGGTCTGCCGCATCGCAGGCATTGCCCAGCTTGCGGCGCAACCAGCCCTGGAGCCATCGGTTGTGCTCGCTATAGAGGGAGTGAACGTGACGCTGGAGAGCGGATTCGGCGGCAGCCATGCTGCATTCCTGATGATGATCAGTCTGGCACGGCCAAACCTCACAGATCGCAAATKAGAATGGTTCGCATTGTATTACAGACGGGCTCTCCAGTACAACTGCCGGCAGGCCCKGTCATTGCCACGCTGGCGCACAGCCCTGCGCCGCCCGCCTTCGCATAATGAGTCAGTCAGCGTCAGCCAACGGGGATCCGGCCCACACGGGCGGCCGGCGGCCTTGCCAGGGCATGGCCGCTTCCAGTTGGGCCGCCAGGCGGAAAAGGATGTCCTCTCGTCCAAACCCCGCAACGAACTGGGAGCCAATTGGCAATCCTGTTGCGCTATCGAACGACAACGGAACCGACATGGCGGGCAACCCCGCAACGTTCGGCAACGGGGTGAATGGTGATTGCTGGAGCACGTGCGCGATCCAGCCGTAGCCATCAAGCATTCCCTCGTCCTTGTTGTACTCACCTATCCGAGGCGCGAGATCTGGCAGCGTCGGCGTCAGGAGAAGGTCGTAGCCCAGGAAGAATTTGCCCGTCGCCCGCGTAACGGCATTCCGGACCTGCAGCGCCTCCAGCAGGTCCGTACCGCTGACGCGACGCCCATACTCGTAGACCGCGAATGTCGCCGGTTCGAGAATGCCCGGGGTCACGGGCCTGCCGGTTGCCGCCGAGATGGCGTTGAGCCTCATGGCCGCGTTCGCGGTCCAGATCTGCGCGTTGGCGTGAACGAAACTGTCCCAGCTTACGCCCAGGTCCGGCGTGACTTCCTCCACTTCATGGCCCAGCGATGCAAGAGACCGGGCAACGGCGCGGATGGCATCCGCCACGACAGTGGTGGTCCGCCCGGAATTCTGTGGGTTGAGCAGGAAGCCGATCCTGAGCTTCCCCGGACTGCGCTGGAGTTCCGACAGATAACTGTCGGCCGGTGGCGCAATCTGATACGGCTCGCCGATGCCGGCACCGGTCACGGCATCGAGCAAGGCGGCGCTGTCACGCACCGACCGGCTCACGCCAAAGTGCACGCCAAGTCMGTTCCATACCTCGTCTACGGCGGGGCCGTTGGATACGCGTCCCCTTGTCGGCTTCAGGCCGAACAGGCCATTCAATGCCGCGGGCACGCGAATCGAGCCACCGGCGTCAGTGGCATGGGCAAGCGGAACGATTCCGGCTGCGACGGCCGCGCCGGCGCCCCCGCTCGAGCCGCCGGCACCGCGATCGAGATTCCACGGATTCCTGGTCGGCCCGCACACGCGTGCCTCTGTGGTCGTGCTCACCGCCAGCTCGGGCATCGTCGTCCTGCCGAGCGTGACGAGGCCGGCCTTTCGGAATMTGACCATCAGATTCGAGTCTTCCCGTGCAATCAGCCCTTGCGCTATCCGGCTACCCAGTTCGCTTCTGCGGCCCTTCATCGCCACGCCCAGGTCCTTGATGAGGAAGGGCACGCCGGAAAGCAGGCTTCCTGGTTCCGCGGACGCGGTTGAGTCCGCCTCCGCGGGCCAATGCTCGACCACGGCATTGATCTTCGGGTTGATAGCCTCGAGCGCATTCAGCGCAGCGGCCGCGACTTCCGCGGGGCTGACCTGTCCGCTCGATATGAGATCGTGCAAACCTACGCCATCAAGCGACGCATATTCGTCCAGTTTCATAGCGATGCCAATAAAGAACCAACAATAAGAGCGGAATGCCCCAGCAGCCGCGCAACGAAACGGCTACCTGAGCGCGGGCGTGATCAATCCATGCCTCGCGTTCCCGCGGGAACCKGTGCATGCCCATCCGATGCGAATTCAACGACGTCTTCCGGATGCAAGCGCAGAAGGAGGACGATGACTCCCGAGATGAAAAGCATCGCGGCCACGATCAAGAAGCCAAGATGCATGCTTCCCGTCAGACTCTTCGACCATCCGATGATGCTTGGCCCGAAGAACCCACCGGAAAGACCGATCGTATTGATCAGTGCAATCGCCCCCGCTCTCGCATCGCCTTTGATGTACTCCGGCGGTACGGCCCAGAAGACGATATTTGCCATCCACATCATCCCCGTGGCGAGTGTGAGACAAACGATGGTGAGCAGAAGGCTACCGTCGGCAAATATCCAGGCGACAAAGGCGAGGACGCCGACGAACACAGGCAGCGMAATGTGGAAACGTCTGTCGCGATGCTTGTCGGAACTGCGGCCACCATAAAAAATGGCCAATGCAGCAGCAACGTAGGGGATGGCTGAATACCAGCCCAGCTGCTGTGTGCTGGCKACGCCTTCGAGCTTGAGGATCGTCGGAAGCCAGAAGCTGAGAGCGTAGATTGGCGCGATGATGCAGAGGTAGGCCACGGCAAGAATATAGACCTTCGGGTCCCTCAGGACAGCACGGAAAGAACCATGGCGTCCGGCATCCCTGCCCAGTTCCCCTTGAAGCAGGCGCTTTTCCTGCGGGCTCAGCCATTTCGCGGTAGCCGGGCCATCCGACAGGGCGAAGTAGGCGATCACGCCGAGGACGACACACGGGGCGCCTTCCAGCAAGAACATCCATTGCCAGCCGGATAGATTGCCGGCCCCTGCAAACGCCGTCATGATCCAGGCGGAAAGAGGACCGCCCACGATTCCGCTGACCGGTCCCGCGAGCCAGACAATGGAGATGGCGCCGGCAGTGCGCGACGGACCATACCAGCGGGACAGATAAAACAGCACGCCAGGAGCAAAGCCGGCCTMGAAAACGCCGAGCAAGAAGCGCACCGCATAAAAGGCCGGAATACTGTTCACGAACAGCATGCAGATTGACGCGATCCCCCACAGCACCATGATCCGGCTGAAGGTGACCCGCGCCCCCACCTTCGGAAGCAGCAGGTTACTCGGGATCTMGAACAGGACGTAACCCACGAAAAAGATGCCGGMGCCGACCCCATAGGCCGCATCGGATAGTGCCAGGTCACTCTGCATCTGCAGCTTCGCGAAACCGACATTGACTCTATCGAGGTACGCGAACATGAAGCCGACAAACAGTAGCGGCAGCAGGTGTAGATCCACCTTTCGATAGACGGAAGATACTGCTGCGTCGCCGCCTGACGTTTGATTTATTGCGGACAATTTTGTCTCCGGTCGTTGATCTTGGTCGAGCCTGGGCCATGGCGATCGCACGGCGAGCGATGTGGAAGATCCAATCCATCGGGCTCGCCGTGTGAGCGACAAGTGGCGGGCTATCCGGTCACAGCCTGGCTGACATGACAGCCAGCATTGCGTCGCAAAGAATCTGTGCGCCCGCGGCCAGATCCTTGTCGCKGGCATGCTCTGCCTCGTTATGGCTGATGCCCTTCTCGCAAGGCACGAAGATCATGGCCGTAGGCGTGTGGTCTGCCATGTACTTGGCGTCGTGAGTGGCGCCAGAGACGATGCTCATGTGCGTCAGGTTCCGAGCCTTCGCCGAGTCCTCGACAACCGCCACGACACGGTCGTCGAACTTCACGGGAGTCGAGCGCAGCAATACCTTGGCGGAGACGGGGCAATGCTCGACTTCGCTCGAACACATCTGGAGGATCTTCTCGCCCGTTTGCAGGAGATGATCCGGATCCGGGTGCCGGAGATCGATGTTGAAGGTAACCTTTCCGGGAACCGTGTTKGGCGAGCCGGGTGCCACTTCAAGCCGTCCGACGGTGAAGCGCAGTATGTCGAGCGGATCCGCAATTTCACTCCGAATCCGTGCCATCAGCACCGTCGCCGCAAGCAGCGCATCTTTCCGGTGTCGCAATGGCGTGGTGCCGGCGTGGGCCTCCATCCCGCGAACTTCGATCTCATAGGAATGAAGACCCTGAATGCCGCTGACGATGCCGATGTCGCAATCCGCATCTTCGAGGACGGGGCCCTGCTCGATGTGAGCCTCGATATACGCAAACCCTTTGCCGCCCAGAGGCCTGCTTTGCAAGTGCGGAAGCGCCTCGATCTGCGTCGCCAGCGCATCGCCAACGCTGATGCCTTTCGCATCGCGTATTGCCAGTGCCCTGTCGAGCGGCAAGGCGCCTGACGCCACCGCCGACCCCATCGTCGGCGGGGGAAATCTCGAACCCTCTTMATTCATCCAGACGACGAGCTCCATCGGGCGCTCTGTCACCACGCCATGATCGTCAAGCGTTTCAAGGACTTCAAACCCGGCCAGCACCCCGAATACGCCATCGAACTTGCCGCCCGTGGGCTGGGAATCGAGATGCGATCCCGTCATGACAGGACTGAGTTCCGGCCGCGCGCCCGGGCGGCGGATAAAAAGATTGCCGATCGGATCGATGGCCGTGATGTAACCCCTCCCCGAAGCCCAGTCCAGAAGGAGTTGCCGCCCCCTGGTGTCCTCTGCCGTCAGTGCCTGACGGTTAACGCCGCCATTGCCGGTGGCGCCGATTTCGGCCATCGCGCGGTGGCGGTCCGAGAGCCTGGCACCGTTGATAAGCGGTGCGGCTGTCACCGTGGATACAGATGTGGGATTGTCGACTTGCATTGTTTCCGGGGGGCGTCGTTTATCGTGGCACCCAGTTTGCCCAGCCAACCCCATAAAGTCAAGTCACTTGACTAGCAGGAATGTTAGTGTCATTTATACGAACAAAAAGCGGCATCCAAGCCACAATCAGGCTGCGGATCGCGAAAACCACCCCTTGAATTTGGCTCCGATGCCGACGCGGCGGAGGTGACGTCGACATCTCGCCGATTTATCGACCCCATGCCTGCACTCGTTACATTGCTACACGCCAAATCGAAAATGCGTTACTATTTCGAAATGCCGGAATACTATTAATCCGTGCCGTAGAATTATCGAAGATTCACGCCGGATCGAGAAACTTCACCGAAGACGGAACGATAAATCCGGTCCAGTACTGATCGCGCCATCGCATATTATGGAAAACAACGAAATTAATCAGGAAATCGTCATCGGCGGAAGGCTCAAGCACGCGAGACTCAATCGCAAGCTGAGCTTGCGTCAACTGGCGGAGAAAGTCGGCTGCACTGAGAGCTTCCTGTCGAAAGTCGAGAACTGCAAGGTCCGCCCTTCCCTCCCGATGCTTCACAAGATTGCCGTGACGCTGGGAATCAGTGTCGCCAAGCTGTTTATTGAAGAAGACAACACCACTGGATCGGTGACGGTCATGCGGGAGGGTCAGCGACAAATACTGCGGACGGAACATCGACGGGCTGGCGATGGCGTGTCGCTGGAAACGCTGCTCCCCAACCATCTGTGCGCCCTGCTGGAATCCAATATCCATCACATCCCCGCGGGAACCTCGTCCCAGGGCTTTCTCGAGCATCAGGGCGAAGAAATGGGCTATGTACTGCAAGGAGAACTGGAACTCACCGTGGCCGATCAGACTATCCGCGTGAGCAAAGGCGACTCCTTCTTTTTCTTTTCGCACCTCCCGCATGGCTACCGGAACATTGGCAGCACGGAAGCCCAGGTGTTGTGGGTCAACACGCCCCAGAGCTTCTGACGCAGTCACCAGAGCGACTATCCCGCAGGCCTCGACGACATCCTGCCAGCCCTTGCGCGGATCATTCCTGCGTTACTCCTTGCGTTTCAGGCCATCGGGAGCGGGCACCCAGCGAAAACCGGCCTGCCCGGCCTGTACATGACCCAGCCCGGGGAATGCCATATGGGCGCCTCCCACCAGATAGCCTTGCCGGGCCGCGTCGGCAAGGATGCGCTGCCGCGTGGCCGCCGCGGCGGCAGGAGCGACGTCGTACTCGATGGTGATGCCCGGATCGCCGAACTGCGCCTCGCTGGCGTGGATGACGTCTCCCCAGAGCAGCAGCCGCTGACCCCGGCTCTCGATGAAGTAGCCGTTCATGCCCGGCGTGTGGCCGTATAGCGGTACCGAGCGCACGCCGGGGAACAGTTCGGTGGCACCGTCGAAGGTGCGCAGCTTGCCCGCCACCACATACGGGTCGACAGTCTGGTGCGACTGCCGGAAGGTGGTGCGGGCCGCCGCCGGCGCCCTGGCCTCGGCTTCGGGGCTGAGCCACAAGGCCGGATCGCGCTGGTCCACGTGCACCACTGCATGCGGGAACACCCGCTGCCCGCCGATACTGAGGCCGCCGGAGTGGTCGCCGTGGATATGCGTCAGCAGGATGTCGTCGATATCGCCGGGCTGGTAGCCGGCAGCACGGAGGTTCTCGACKAGGTGGCCGGTCAGCGGCCCGAACAGCTCGCCCGCGCCGGTATCGACGAGAATGCGACGCTCGCCGGTGTCGACCAGGAAGCAGTTGACGGAGATCTCCACCGGCAATGCCTGGTGGGCGGCCGCGAACGCCTCGCGCACGGCTTGCGGCTTGCTMATGATCTTCGACACGTCGCGCGGCGCGGTGCCATCCGACAGCACCGTGACGCGAAACGCCCCCAGCGCAAAGCGGTAGAAACCGGGGGCCTGGTGCGCCGCCCATCCAGGGCTGGACGATGTGTCCGGCGAATCTGTCGCACCGGCGTTTGCCGGACTGGCGGCAAGGACGGTCATGGATGCGGTGGCAAGAAGCAGGAAGCGGGGGAAATTCATGATCGGTATCGGTCCGGGTTGCGCACTGGCCCCTTATCAGGTGCCGTACTGGTGCTGAATCAGCGATAAACGGAACAATAGCGATCGCGCTCTGCCGCGATAAGCTGTCTTTCTTGGGAATAATTGTGCCACCATTGGCATAATCGGCATAATTGGCGGCATCGATCATTGACCTGGCGCCGTGCGCGAACCGAGACGTCCATGCCTCCCGACATGAATGACACGCTGGTCTTCCTCAAGGTCGTGGAAGCGGGGAGTTTCACCGCCGCCGCAGCCGAGTTGCTCCTGCCCAAGACCACGGTCAGCCGCAAGCTGCGCGAACTCGAGCAGCGGCTTGGGGTGCAACTCTTGCACCGGACCACACGCCGCCTCGGCCTGACGGAGGCCGGCACGCTCTACTACGAATCCTGCCGCGCCATTCCCGGCATGCTGGCAAACGCCGATGCAGCGGTAGGCCAGTTGCAGGGCACGCCGCGCGGCACGTTGCGCATCACGGCATCCTACTCGCTGGCGATCACCCTGCTCGGCCCGCTGCTGGCAGATTTCCGCGGCGAAAACCCGAACGTGAACATCGAGCTGGTGCTCAGCCACCGCACGCTCGATCTCGTCGGCGAGGAAATCGACCTGGCACTGCGCATGGGCGACCTGCCGGATTCATCGATGGCCGCACGGCGACTCGCCACCTTCCCGAACCGCATCTACGCCAGCCCCGCCTATCTCGCGCAGCATGGCGAACCCACCCATCCGGACGCACTGTGCGAGCACATGGCGCTATCCACGCGCGTGGCCAGGCGCGCCAGCGGCCATGCCTGGCCAATGCGCCGCGAGGACGCTGCCGAAGGGCTCACCGACTACCCAATCCGCCCCGTGATCGAGGCCGACGATCCGGAGACACTCAAGGCGCCACTGTTCGACGGCGCGGGCCTGATGATGGCAACAGACCTGATCATGGCGCGGCATGTCGGGCAAGGCCTGGTGGTGCCGGTACTGCCTGGCTGGCTCGGGCGTTGCCCGGACCTGCACGCCGTGTTTCCGCGCGGGCACGTACAGCCGCCAAAGTTGCGCGCGTTCATCGACTTCCTCGTGCTGCGGCTCGCACCGGGTGCCGCAGGCGCACGGCGCTGAACGCATCGGCAACTCGCCTGGCGAGGATCGCGCAATTGTCGTGCGGGCGCCGATCCCTGCAAGGCATGGCAAGGCGAACACCAGGGCTTCCGGCTTTTCGCGCGCGATACTTTGTGGCATGTTTGCCGGGGATTGCCGGTCGACAGGCCGGCTCGAACTACGGGTGAGATTGTGGAACTACGACATTTGCGCTATTTCATCGCGGTGGCCGAGCATGAGAGCATTCGCGAGGCGGCGGAGCGCATCCACGTCACGCAGCCCGCCATCTCCMGCCAGATCCATKACCTGGAGGAAGAACTTGGCTTCGCATTGTTCGCGCGCACGCCGCGCGGACTCAGGCTGACTTCGGCCGGCCAGGCGTACTTGCGCGATGCCCGCACGGCGCTCAACCAGCTCGACGTCGCGGCGCGCGGTGCCCAGCGGATATCGGCCGGCATGCAGGGCCGCCTGCGGCTTGGCTTTGTCGAGAACAGTGGCTGGGACGGCATCGTGCCGCATATCTTCCGGCGCTTCCAGGAAGACGTGCCCGACGTCCGCATCGAACTGATCCCGATGAACACGCCACAGCAGCTCGACKAGATCCGCGCKGGCACGCTCGACGGCGGCTTCGTGTACCAGTACGGGCCGCTCCCCGAATCGCTCGGCACGCTGCCGCTGACGACGAACAACGTGCTGCTGGCGGCGCCGCGCGCATGGGCGCTGCCCGCCCCGGAAACGTCCACGACTCACGCATCCCCGCCAGGCGTKGCGCTGCGCCAGATTGCCGACTGGCCATTCGTCACGTTCCCGCGCGCTGTGTATCCGGTCTACTACGACCGGCTGATCGGCGCTTGCCAGGCGTGCGGCGTCACCCTCAACGTCGTCCAGGAGGTCTCGACCGAGGCCGCCATGCTGTCGCTCGTCTGCGCCGGCATCGGCGCAGCCATCGTCAACTCGGCCAACGTCGGCCGTCCGCCAGCGCTCTGCCACTTTGCGTCGTTCACGGATCTTTCCATCCCGATGCCGCTCGTCTTCGCCTGCAAGGCCGATGCGCCCGAGCCGGCGCTTGCGCGCTTCATTCAGACGGTGGAAGCGATGAGGCAGACCGTGGCGGCGCCTGGGTGATGCCCGGAAAGCATCAGCTCCGCCAAAAAACGGCATTTGTCGGCAACCAGCTCGATCAGCAATATTGCATGCAGACGCGGCCGATCCCCACGAACCGGCCGCGCCCGATCCCCCACCGGAGACAGGCATGCCAGGCCGATCGAACGACCAGACCCATTCCAGGAAAACACTGATCTCAACGGAGATCGACTACGAGCGCGAGGGCTTCCAGACCGGTGTGCTGCGCATTCCCTATTCGCATGACCGCTCTGCCTATGGCCACATTCCCGCGCCGATCGCCGTGCTCAAGCAGGGCACGGGACCCACGGTGCTGCTGACCGGCGGCAACCATGGCGACGAATACGAAGGCCCGGTGGCGTTGATGAAGCTGCTGCAGCGCATGCCTTCGATGCAGATCCAGGGCCGGCTGATCGTCATACCGGCGCTGAACTTTCCGGCGTTCATCAACGGCTCGCGCACCTCGCCGATCGACCGCGGCAACCTGAACCGCATGTTTCCCGGCGACCGCAATGGCTCGATCACCGCGATGATCGCGCACTACGCGGACAGCGAGCTCTTCCCGCGGGCAGACGTGGTGCTGGACCTTCACGCCGGCGGCGCTTCGTTCAACCACATGCCCACGGTGCTGGCCGCGCTGCCGTCCGATCCGGCACGCCGTATCGCGTACCTGAAACTGGTCAAGGCCTTCGCCGCGCCGCACACCATGGTCATGGACCTGCTCGGCGAAGACCGAACCTACGGCGCGGCGGCAGAGCGCCACGGCACCTTGTTCCTGTGCGGCGAATTCGGCGGCTATGGCAGCTGCAACGTGGAAGGGCTGGCCATCGTCGAGCAAGGCCTGCGCCGTGTGCTCCATGTCGCCGGGCTGACGCGCGACGACAGCCAGCCGCCGCGCCACGACACGCAATTCATCGCGGTGAACGGGGCCCGGCACTATCTGTTCGCGCCACGCCACGGCGTATTCGAACCCTGCTTCACGTTGGGGCAGCAGGTCGCGGCCGGCGATCTCGCCGGGCGGCTGTTCGATCCGTACGCGCCGTGGGAGCCGCCGCGCGAACTCCACTTCGGCGGCGCCGGCATGGTGGTCTGCGCCCGCACCTTCGCCGGCGTCGAACCCGGCGACTGCATCGCCCTGCTGGCATCCCCCATCACGCTGTAGCCCATTCCGACGGCAACGCGGAGATTGGCGTCCTCTCATTGGGGAGCCGCCAGCCCGCCCCGTGCCCCTTCGAGGAGACCTTCATGCAGTCCGCCCCCAAAACCGCCCCGGCCCTGGAAGCCGGCGCGCCCCGCGCCGAAGAGCCGGGAATCGAGAACGCCGGCACCCCGTTCTCACATGGATACATCGTATTCATGTTCTTTATCTGCTTCGCCTTTTCTTATATCGACCGCCAGGTCGTCAGCATCCTTGTCCAGCCGCTCAAGGCATCGCTACTGCTCAGCGACACCCAGATCGGGCTCTTGCAGGGTGCGACATTCACGCTTTGCTACGCTACCGCGGGGATGTTCGTGGCCCGGCTCGTGGACCGCTCGAACCGGGTACGCCTGAGCGCTGCCTGCGTCGCCATCTGGGCGATTTCCACGGCCATGTGCGGCACGGCAAGCAGCTTTGGCGAACTGCTGGTCTGGCGTGCCGGCACGGCCATTGCCGAAGCCGCCCTCAGCCCCGCCGCCTTGTCGATCTTCAGCGATATGTTCCCGCCGMGAAAGGTCACGCGCGMCAGCAGCGTGTTCATGCTTGGGCCGTACGTCGGCGGGGGCGTGGCCTTGCTCGGCGGCGGCGTGTTGCTGGGCTGGATGGACCAGCCCACGATGGCCGGCTGGCTCACGACGCAAGGCCTGCAGCCCTGGCAGATGATCTTCTTCGTGGTCGGGCTACCCGGCCTGGCGCTTGCTGCGCTGGTGCTGGCGACCATCCGCGAGCCGGCGCGGCGCGGGCTGTCGACCGCCCACGCTCCCGCCGAGGCGGCGCCACCGATCAGCGAGGTCCTGCGCGAGTTGTTCGTGCGCAACCGCTTCTGCCTGCCCTACTTCTTCGGCTACGTCGCCCTCATCCTGCTGTTCTATTCCCACGCCGCCTGGTTCCCGACCCTGCTGATCCGCAGCTTCGGGTTGTCCGCAAGCGAGGTAGGCAAGATGACCGGACCGGTCTACATGATCGGCGGGATGGCGGGCGTCGTCAGCGCAAGCCTCTTCGTGGGCAAGGTGGACGATCGCGATGCGCTGCGCAAGGTGCTGCGCATCGCCTGCGCGGCGGCCACCTTGCTGGTGCCTGTCGCCTGTGCCGCGCCGCTCGCACCGGTGATGTCGCTGTCGCTCGCGCTGTATGGCCTGTGCGCCTATGCCGCCAGCATCGTCATGGCACTGGCGCCGGTGCCGCTGCAGATCACCATTMCCAATCGCATGCGCGGTCGCGCGGTGGCACTGCTGGTGTTCCTGACCAATGCCATCAGTGGCGGGCTTGGACCGTTCGCCGTAGGCTCCATCAACGAGTGGCTGGGCCATCCGAAGTCCGGGCTGGCGATCGCCCTTTCCATTGTCGGCACCACGGCGGCGGCGGTCAGCGCCCTGCTCTATTTCATCGCCGCCAGGCGGGCCGGCCAGGCATCTGCCACAGGCACGAGCCTGGGAACACAGGCAGGGCGTTGATGTCAGCCATGACATCCCCCGGAAAGCCAGGCCGGCTACGAGCAGTCCAGGCGATGCAAGGACGCGGCCATTGACAATGGCTCAGGCCCTCGGCGCGCCACCTACGGCTTCGATCGCACCGGCTCCGCAGTGTCTCTCGCCGGGGACATTGCGGCATGCACTAGCAGCACTGGCCGGCGGCACTGTCGTACCAGCCCCTCGGCTACGCTACCCATGAGCAGGCGCCGCACGCCGCGGCGCCCGTGCGTGCCCGCGACGATCAACTCCGCGCCAATCTGTTCCGCCGCCTGATTGATGGCCGTAGCCACATCGAAGAGCGCCCCCGGCTCGTCGATCATTGCCGTCGTACATTTCACCTGCCGGGCCGCTGCCCTTGCCTTGGCGCCGTCAAGAAGGAGTTGCCCACCTTCGAGCAGGGTGGCACGCAAGTCGGTGAGGTCGACATAGCCTGCCTCGTACCTGAGGTAGCTGTTATCGATCACATGGACCACGGCAAGCTCCGAACGCAAAGCTGCGGCCAAGCCGACCGCTTCCGCCAGGGCCCGCTCGGCGGACTCTCTGCCGTCGACTGCCACCAGGATCTGGCTGTACATCATCGCTCTCCGTGTGAAGACATCGCGGTCATCGGGCAACGGGAGGCGCCCGCAGACGCTGCCCGCCTCCCTCGGATACGTCCAGTCTGTACGCCCCCGCGTGCGTCGTATTGATGTAGATCATGGCTTGTGCTGTTCGCCGGGTTGCGCGCAGGCACCGGCATCTATTCTCGTGACAGAGCGTTTTCCTGCGGACGGCCAGTTCGCAACGACCACGAGGAGAGTTCATCATGTACAGGAAGATCTTGCTTGGAGTTGACGGCAGCCGCTCCTCGGACCTTGCAGTAAGCCAGGCGATCATCCTCGCCAAGGCGACGGGCAGCGAAGTGCGGGCGCTCTTCGTGGTGGACGACAGCGATGTCTTCTACCTTGCCGAGAATTCGTACCCCTCCTGGTTGATGGAGAGCATCCTGGCCATGGGACACAAGTGCCTGGAGACCGTGGCGAATCGCCTGACCGAGGCCGGCGTACCGCATTCGACAAAGATTCTCGAAAAGCCAGTCGCGCAGGGCCGGATCTCGGAATCGATCGTGAGGGAGGCTGATTACTGGGGCGCCGACCTTATCGTGCTGGGAACACATGGACGGCGCGGGATCAAACGCCTTGTGATGGGCAGCGTGTCGCAAGGCGTAGTCTGCGAGAGCAACAAGCCCGTGCTCCTGATCCGAAGCGAACTCGAAGAATAGCGATCTGCGTGGCGCCCCAGGCTTCGCAATGGCGGCGCCGCAGACGCTGCAGACCGCACCTGCGATCGGCATTCGTACCCGTATGCCGATTCCTGCACGCCATGACKTCCGCAACCTGGCAGTGGCGCTTTAGCCCTTCACACGCCCAGACTACGCGCCCAGACTAAGCGTTTACCCCTTGAGCAAATCCACGCCCCTGTAAGAAGCGGGTAAGGGGCAGGCCTTAACTTATCAGCATGGACATCGGCCGACGCTACGGCGCACGCCTCTGCCGGCGCCGCACGCTGGCGCGGACCATCGCGTCCGGCGGCGTCCGGCGGCGTCCGGCGGCGTCCGGCGGCGCAAGCACACAATCTGCAGGAGACATGGATGAATGAAGATCTGGTCACGAGACTGAAGGCAAATCCGCGATATCGCGAGCTTGTCCACAGGTKAACACGGCTTGGATGGTCGTTGACCGCCATCATGCTCGTCATCTACTACGGATACATCCTGCTGATTGCCTTCGACAAGGAACTCCTGGCCACGAAGATAGGAAATGGCGTGATGACGTGGGGCATGCCGATCGGCCTGTTCGTGATCGTCTTTACCGTCGCCATCACGGGATTCTACGTACGCCACGCCAACGGCGTGTACGACGAACTGACAGAGCAGATCAAGCGGGAKGTGGCATGAAAGCACATCACGCACTCCTTGCTTGCGCAACGCTGCTTCTGTCGACGGCCGCGCTTGCGGCGGGTGGAGACCTTGGGCAGGCGGTCCGGCAGCCAACCAACTGGACGGCCATCGGCATGTTCGTCGTGTTTGTCATTGGTACGCTGTTCATTACCAAGTGGGCGGCAACCAAGACGAAATCGGCAGCGGCATTCTATACGGGCGGAGGCGGCATCAYCGGCTTCCAGAACGGGCTGGCGATCGCGGGCGACTTCATGTCGGCGGCGTCATTCCTCGGCATCTCGGCTGCCGTCTACACCAATGGCTATGACGGGCTGATCTATTCCATCGGCTTCCTCGTCGGCTGGCCAGTCATCACCTTCCTGATGGCGGAGCGGCTGCGCAACCTTGGTCGCTTCACCTTMGCCGACGTTGCGGCGTACCGCTTCAAACAGGCGCCGATCCGTGCGTTTGCGGMATCGGGCACGCTGGTGGTGGTCGCGTTCTACCTGATCGCGCAGATGGTAGGCGCCGGCCAGCTGATCAAGCTGTTGTTCGGGCTGGAGTACTGGATCGCCGTGGTCATCGTGGGGGCGCTCATGATGGTGTACGTCCTGTTTGGCGGCATGACCGCCACGACGTGGGTACAGATCATCAAGGCCTGCCTGCTGCTTGCCGGCGCTTCGTTCATGGCCGTCATGGTGCTGGCCCAGTTTCACTTCAGCCCCGAAGCGCTGTTTGCCAAGGCCGTGGAAGTCCACGCCAAGAAGGACTCCATCATGAGTCCGGGCAATTTCATCAAGGATCCCATCTCGGCGATCTCGTTCGGCATTGCCCTGATGTTCGGCACGGCCGGCCTGCCGCATATCCTGATGCGATTCTTCACCGTGCCCAATGCCAAGGAGGCGCGCAAGTCGGTGTTCTGGGCCACTACCTGGATCGGCTACTTCTACATCCTGACCTTCATCATCGGCTTCGGCGCGATCGTGCTGGTGGGAACCAATCCGGCCTTCCAGGATACGAGTGGCAAGCTCCTTGGCGGCGTGAACATGGCGGCAGTCCACCTGGCCAGCGCCGTCGGAGGAAGCGTGTTCCTCGGATTCATCTCCGCGGTGGCCTTTGCGACGATCCTGGCCGTCGTTGCCGGTCTCACCCTCGCCGGTGCGTCCGCCGTTTCGCACGATCTCTATGCGACGGTATTCAAGCAGGGCAAGGCAACGAGCGCCGTCGAACTGCGCGTATCGCGTATCACGACCGTGATCCTCGGCCTGGTCGCGGTGTTCCTTGGCATTGTCTTCGAGAAGCAAAACATCGCGTTCATGGTTTCGCTTGCCTTCGCCGTTGCGGCCTCGGCCAACTTTCCCGTGCTGTTCATGTCGGTGCTGTGGAAGGGCTGCACCACCCGTGGCGCGACGATTGGCGGTTTCCTGGGACTGTTGTCGGCGGTGATCCTCACCATCCTGTCCCAGGCCGTCTGGGTCGACGTGCTGCACTACAAGAGCGCGCCATTTCCCTACACGTCCCCGGCGTTGTTCTCGATGACGATCGGCTTCCTCGGCATCTGGCTCTTCTCGGTCACCGACAACTCGGCCAGGGCGCGCATGGACAAGGCTGGTTTCGAAGCCCAGCAGCTTCGCTCCGAGACCGGAATCGGCGCGGTCGAGGCGTCGKGACATTGAACGAAGCCGGCGGCGTATTCAATGCGAGCCGCCACGCAGAGCGGCGGCGGGCGCCTGGCGCCAAGCCGTCCCGGCCGGGGCAGGCTCGCCTCAAGAGCGCGCATCCTGCCCTTGCCTTGGACTTTGGCTATGGTGAAATAACCCTGCAAGGCGCTTCCCACGGTGGGGCTGCCACCTGCGCCCCTTCCCCGGTGTCGCAGGCCCTCCGTTACCGCGCTCGCTTACCCTTGCCGGGCCGCGCCTAGCGTGTCGCGCTTGATCTTCTTCGCCAGCGACCACTTGTGAACTTCGGTCGGGCCGTCGTAGATGCGGAATCCGCGAATCTCACGGAAGATCTGTTCGACGACGGTGTCGMGCGACACGCCCATGCCGCCCAGAATCTGCACGCAGCGATCCGACACGCGGAACAGCGCCTCGGAGACGCCAACCTTGGTCATCGAACTCTCCGCGGTACCGAGGCCACCTCCATCGAGCACCCCGGCGCACCAGTCGATCATCAGTGCGGCCTGTTGCAGATCGATCAGGTTCTCGGCCAGCATGAAGCCCACCCCTTCGTGGTCGATCAGCAGCTTGCCGAACGCCTTGCGCGTGACAGCGTACGCGCGCGCGATCTCGTCGGCCCGAACCGCGGCGCCGAACCAACGCATGCAATGCGAGAGCCGCGCCGGTGACAAGCGGACCTGCGCATAGCGAAAGCCCTCGTTCGCTTCGCCCAGTACATGGGCCTGCGGCACGCGCAGGTCGTCGATCACAACCAGCGCGTGACCGCCCGGCATGGAACTGTCGATGGTATCGATCAGGCGCTCGATGCGGATCGCCGGATGCGGCAGATCGACCAGAAACATCGTGGCCTGGACATGGTCGGCATCCCCGGTGCGCGCCATGATGATGCCCACGCTTGCACCTTCGGCGCCGGTAATGAACTTCTTGCGCCCGCGTATCACCCAGTCGTCGCCGTCCCTGACCGCCGTGGTCTGGAGCATCGACGGATCCGAACCCGCCCCGCCGTCCTCCGCAGGCTCCGTCATGAAGAACGCCGAACGGGCCTCGCCACTGACCAGCCGCGCCAGGAACCGATCCTTCTGCGCTTCCGTGGCCACCTCACCCAGCAGGAACATGTTGCCTTCGTCCGGCGCCATGGTATTCACGGCGACGGGGCCGAGTGGCGACAAGCCGGAGCGCTTGAGCACGGCCGCGGTCTCGCGCTGCGTCAGGTGCGAGCCATCGGCAAGGATATGGGGCGTCATCAGCCCCGCGGCACGCGCTTTGTCGCGCARTTCGGCGACAAGATCATCCGATGGGCCATGATCGCCGCAGCGCGGATCGCGCTCATAGGGCATCACGACGTCGCGCACGAAGCGCTCGACGCGGTCGGCAATGAGTTGGCTTCTTTCCGTGGGGCATTMGGTGAACATGCTGGATGACCTCCTTGTAGTGTGTCGATTGAGTGACCGTCATCGATGCGATCATAATGCTTCTCGCCCCGGGCGGACTCGCGCAGCTACTCGCGGCGCAGTCCGGCCTGACGGACCACGGCGGGCCATTTCTTCTGCTCGGCCTGTATCAGATCGCCAAACGCCTGCGGCGTACCGCTGGCCGGCGCAAAGCCACGGCTTGCCAGGCGCTGACGGACGCCCGCGTTCCGCATGGCCTTGGTGATTTCATCGTTGAGCCGCGTCACGATGCCGCCGGGCGTACCCGCCGGCGCCACGACACCATACCATTCCATGGAATCGATGCCGGGCACGCCCGCTTCGTCCAGGGTCGGGACATCCGGCAGGGTAGGCAAGCGGTGCTTGCCCACCACGGCGAGCGCCTTGAGCTGGCCCGACTTCAGCAGCGGCTCCACCACCGGAAATCCGGGGAACATCATCGCGACGTGGCCGCCGACCATATCCGCCAGTGCCGGCGGCGCGCCTTTGTACGGGACATGGACGATGTCGACCCCCGTCTGCTTCTTGAACGCTTCGCCGATCAGATGGAGTTGCGTGCCCGGACCCGACGATGCATAAGTGATMTGGCCAGGCTGCGCCCGGGCCTTGCTCACCAGCTCCTGCAGCGAGCCGGCCACGGACGGATTCACAACCAGCACATAGTTCAGGGTCACGAGCAGGCTGACGGGGCTGAAGTCACGGGCCAGGTCGAACGGCAACCTGTCGTCGAGACTCCGGTTGATGATCATCGGCGTGGTGGCGATCAGCAAGGTGTATCCGTCCGGCGCGGCCCTTGCCGCCGCAAGGGCGCCGATATTCCCGGCGGCACCGGGCCTGTTCTCGACGATGACCGGCTGTCCCAGGCCGACGGAGACCTGCTCCGTCACGATGCGGGTGGCAATATCCACGCTGCCTCCCGCGGGCCAGGGCACGATCATGCGTATCGGACGGCTTGGGTACGCACCCGCCGCCAGCACGCTGGCCGCGCTGGCCGCCAGCGCCATCGCGCCGATGGCGCGACCAATGCGTTGCAGTATCATCGAATGCATCGTCTTACCCCAGCCGCTTTCCAAGCGTCTCCGGCACCATGCGCAGACCCAGCAACGACAACAGGCCGCAACCGATCAGGTAAAGCGCCGGAGCGTTCGGGCTGGAGGTCAGGTGGATCAGCAGCGTCGAGAAAAGCTGGGCAAAGCCGCCAAATACGGCGATCGCCAGGTAGTACGTGACCGACATGCCCGTGGCACGCAGGCGTTGCGGCAGCACCTCGCTCACCAGCACCAGCGTGGCGGGCGACGTCATGGCCATGGGGATCGCCAGCAGGCCGACCACCACCAGCAGGCATGGCAGCGACGGGTAGGCGTTGATGGTGACAAATGCCGGGTAGGCCATCACCAACAGGGCCAGGCGCGTCCACCACACCATCCTGCGCCGGCCGAGGCGGTCGGTCATCCATCCCGCGACCGGGCCGAACACCGCCATGACGGCGGCGGCGACGAAGCCTGCCCAGACGGCATCGCCGCGCGGGATGTTGAGCTGGATCGCCGCGTAGTTCGGCAGGTAGTAGGCGATCAGGTGGACGGCGGAGCCCAGGCCGATCATCAACAGGATGCTGGCGACGAGTTCGCGCCAGTGCTGGCGCATCAGTGCCCAGCCACCCACGGCGCGCYCCGCCTTGTTGCGCTCGGCCGGGGGCAGCGTCTCCTCCAGCCTGCGGCGGATGATCTGTCCGATCGGGATGACCAGGACGCCGATCAGGAACGCCACGCGCCAGCCCCACKACTCCAGCGACGCTGGCGACAGCGAATGGCTGAGCGCAAGCGCGACGAGCGCGGCGAAGACGGCGGCGACGCCWTGACTGGCGGTCTGCCAGCTCGTGTAGAAGCCGCGCGACCGTTCGTCCGCGTACTCCATCAGCATCGCCGTGGCGGACCCCATTTCCCCGCCGATCGCGAAGCCCTGCACCAGTCGCGCGATGATCATGAGCGTCGGGGCGATCACGCCGATCTGGGCATAGGGCGGGGTCACGACGAGAATCAGCGCGCTGAGCGCCATCAGCCACATCGACAGCAGCACGGCTGGCTTGCGTCCCCGGCGGTCGGCGTAGGCACCGATGACGAGGCCGCCCAGCGGCCGCATCAGGTAGCCGGCACCAAAGGTGCCGAACGACAGCAGCAGTTGCCMGAGCGGATTGTCGACCGGGAAGTACAGCGGAATGATCAACGTGGCGAAGAAGTTGTAGACCCCCGAGTCATACAGTTCGAGTGCGCCGCCAATCGTGATGGCCKAAATGGCCGAAACCTTCGACATCGGCCTGGATTTCGGCTCGGCGTGCGAACCTCCCGGGGCGGGGGTGTGTGCCGGATTCACCATGGCGGTGGGATCGAGTGGCATGCTTGTCTCCTGGCGCGGCGATATTTGTCGTGCCGTGCCGCTTGTCATGATCTGCTGAAATTGGCGGGACGTCTCGTTCKGCGTCCCCTTGATGCTTGCCGCGCTCGCTATTCAGGCCGGAAACCCGACTGCTTGACCGCCACCGCCCATTTCTTCTGCTCGGCGGCCATGAACGCGCCGAACTGCTCCGGATTGCTGTTCGTGGCCGGCTCGTATCCCTTGCCGCTCAACTGCTCGCGCACGCCTGGCGCGCCCAGTGCCTTGTCGATCGCATTGCCCAGCAGGACGACAATGTCCTTCGGCGTGCCGGCCGGCGCCACCAGGCCATACCATTCGCTGGCCTCGATGCCGGGATACCCCGCCTCCGCCATCGTCGGCACGTCGGGGAAGAGCGCCAGGCGCTGGMTCGTCGCCACGGCCACCCCCTTGAGCTGGCCCGACCTGACGAATGGCATCACGGCGGGCACCCCGTGGAACATCATCTGGATGTGCCCGCCCACCATGTCGGTCAGCGCTTGCGGGCCGCCCTTGTACGGCGCGTGGACGATGTCGATATGCGCCATGCCCTTGAAGACTTCCCCGACGATGTTCTGCTGGGTACCGGGGCCGGGCGAGGCGTAGCTGATCCTGCCGGGCTCGGCCCTGGCCCGCGCCACCAGATCCTTGACGGACTTTGCCGTCGAGGGATTCACCACCAGCATGTAGGGCGAGCTCGCCATCAGGCCAAGCGGCACGAAGTCCTTGCCGGTGTCGAACGGCAGGTTCCTGTACAGGCTCGCGTTGATCATCATCGGCGCGCTGGCGACGAGCAAGGTATAGCCATCCGGTGCCGCCTTCGCGCCCATCCCTGCCCCGATATTGCCGGTGGCGCCGGGCCGGTTGTCGACGATGACCTGCTGGCCCAGGCTTGCCGACATCTTCTCGGCGACGGTACGGGTGACCGTGTCGACCCCGCCGCCGGCCGGCCACGGCACGATGATGCGGATGGGCCGGTTCGGATACCCGGACTGCGCCCACGCGCCGGCGGCGCAGAGGGCGAGCGAAACGGCAGTGAGGGCGGTTGCGGCGTGACGCAGCACGAACTTCATGTCTGTCTCCTCGGTTCTCTTGTGATGGATGTGAGGTTGCTGCTTGTTTCCGGCCTAGGCGGCGACCGTCGACTGGCTCGGCGCGTCTGCACGCCGGCCGCCGCTGCGCCACTGCGCCATGAGCCGCGCCMACTTGCCGCGCGTGGCGGCGAGGTTGCGGCCCTTGACGTGGCCATAGCCGCGGATCTCCTGGGGCAGCCGCGCGATCTCCAGCGCGAGGTCCAGGTTCTGCTTGTTCAGCGAATCCAGGATCGTCTCGATGCACTCCCGGTATTCACCGATGAGGGCGCGCTCATCCCGGCGTTCGGCGGTGTAGCCAAAGGGGTCGAACGCGGTGCCGCGAAGACCCTTGAGTTTCGCCAGCACGTGGAATGCACTCCGCATCCAGGGACCATACGCAGTCTTGACCGGCTCGCCGTCGGCATTCTTCCTGGCGAACAGCGGCGGCGCGAGGTGGTGCACGATCCGCACCTTGCCTTCGAACATGCCTTCGATCTGCTGGCGGAACGATGCGTCCGTGTGCAGGCGCGCCACCTCGTATTCGTCCTTATAGGCCATCAGCTTGAACAGCGAGCGCGCCACGGCCTCCGCAAGGCGATTGCCGCCGGCATGCCCTTCCACCGCCTGGACGCTGGCGATGAAGGTCTCGTACTGCGCGGCGTAGGCGGCATTCTGGTAAGCCGTCAGGAACGCCGCGTGCTTGCGGATCAGTTCGGCCAGCGACGGCTTGCGGGTGAACTGGATCACCTGCGTGTCCGGCATGCGCAGCGGCACTTTGCTCATGTCATGCGCGCACTGGCGGCCCCACTCGAACGCAGCCTTGTTGCTCTGCACCTGCACGCCGTTCAGCTCGATGGCGCGCATCAGGGCCTCGTGCGACAGCGGCACCCTGCCCTTCTGCCATGCGTAGCCGAGCAGCAGCAGGTTGGCGTAGATCGACTGGCCAAGCAATTGCGTGGCGACCAGTTCGGCGTCGAGCGTGGCGAAGCTGTCCGCGCGCACCACTTGCGTGATTCGCGCGGCCGCCTCCTCGCCCGGCGGCGCCCAGTCCGGGTTCTGCACGAAGGCCGCCGTCGGCGTGACGTGGCTGTTCAGCACGACGAAGGTGCGCTCGGATGACATCGTCGCCAGCGTTGCCTTGCTCGTGCCGACCACCGCGTCGCAGGCGATCACGAGATCGGCCATGGCCACGTCGACCCGGCTGGCGTGCAGCGCGTCGGGCGACGCGGCGATCTGGATATGGCTCCACGTGGCGCCGCCCATCTGTGCCATGCCGGTGGCGTCCTGCGTGATCACGCCCTTGCCCTCCAGGTGCGCGGCCATGCCGAGCACGCCGCCGATGGTGACGATGCCCGTGCCGCCGATACCGGCGACCAGGATGCGTCGCGGGCGGCTGACGTCCGGCAGCGCCGGATACGGCAGCGCGCCGCCCTGCGCGGGCTGGGCCTTGCCAGCGGCGGCGGGCTTGCGCAGCTTGCCGCCCTCCACTGTGACGAAACTGGGGCAGAAGCCCTTCACGCAGGAGAAGTCCTTGTTGCAGGTGTCCTGGTTGACCTTGCGCTTGCGGCCGAACTCCGTCTCCACCGGCTGCACCGCCAGGCAGTTGCTCTGCACCGAGCAGTCGCCGCAACCCTCGCACACCAGTTCGTTGATCACCACGCGCTTGTCGGGGTCGGGCATGGTGCCGCGCTTGCGCTCGCGGCGCTTCTTCGTGGCGCAAGCCTGGTCGTAGATGWTCACGGTGACGCCGGCCATCTCGCGCAACTCGCGCTGCACGGTGTCGAGTTCGTCGCGGTGGCGGATGGTCACGCCGGGGGCCAGGTTGGCGACTCCCGCATACTTGCCGGGCTCGTCGGTCACCACGACKATCTGGCGGGCGCCCTCCGACGCGAGTTCGCGCGTCATGGCCGGCACGTCGAGCTGGCCGCCGTCCACGGGCTGGCCACCGGTMATGGCAACGGCGCTGTTGAAGAGGATCTTGTAGGTCAGGTTGACGCCGGCATTGATCGACTGGCGCACCGCGAGCAGGCCCGAGTGGTTGTACGTGCCGTCGCCCAGGTTGGCGAACATATGCTTGCGCGTGGTGAAGGCCGACTGGCCCATCCAGGGCACGCCTTCCCCGCCCATCTGGGTCCACGAGGTGGTCGAGCGGTCCATCCACGTCACCATGCCGTGGCAGCCGATGCCGGCCATGGCGATGGAGCCTTCCGGCACCTTGGTGCTGGTGTTGTGCGGGCAGCCCGGGCAGAACCACGGCAGGCGGTCGCTGGGACGGCTGTCGCCCTGTGCGGTGGCGCGCTCCCTGGCCTCGATCTCCCGCAGGCGCAGGTCCATGCGGGCCTGCACGTCGGCCGGCACCCCGAGATGGGCGAGCCGCTGGGCGATGGCCTTCGCCACCAGCGCCGGCGACAGGTCGGCCTTGGCGCGCAGCAGCCAGTCGTCGCCCGGCTTGCGGTGGCTCCACTCGCCGCCCGCTCCTTCGCTGTGGCCGTATTTGCCAAAGACGGCGGGGCGGCGGTCCGGGCTCTGGTGATACAGCTCGTCCTTGAGTTGCTGCTCGATGATCGGGCGCTTCTCCTCGACCACGAGGATCTCGCGCAGGCCGTGCGCGAAGTCGCGCACGCTGCCCGGCTCCAGCGGCCACACCACGCTGACCTTGTGCACGCGAATGCCCAGCTCGCGGCAGGTGCCGTCATCCAGGCCAAGGTCCAGCAGTGCCTGCCGGGTATCGCTGTAGGCCTTGCCGCTGGCGATGATGCCCAGGCGCCCATGCGGCCCCTCGATGACGTTGCGGTTCAGACGGTTGGCGCGGATGTAGGCGAGCGCGGCCGGCCACTTGTACTCCATCATGCGGGCTTCGGCGCCGAGCGGATCGTCGGGCCAGCGGATGTGCAGCCCGCCCTGCGGCGCGATGAAGTCCTCGGGCAGCACGATGCTCACGCGGTCCGTGTCGGTCACTACCGAGGCGCCCGACTCCACCACCTCCTGCACCGTCTTCATGCCGGCCCACAGGCCGCTGAAACGGCTCATGGCGAAGGCGTGCACGCCGAKGTCGAGGATGTCCTGCACATTGGACGGGAAGAACACCGGCAGGCCGCACGCCATGAAGGTGTGGTCGCTCTGGTGCGCCAGCGTGCTGCTCTTGGAAACGTGGTCGTCGCCGGCCAGCGCGATCACGCCGCCCAGCGGCGCCGTGCCGGCGAGGTTGGCGTGCTTGAGCGMGTCGCCGCTGCGGTCCACCCCGGGGCCCTTGCCGTACCAGATGCCGAAGACGCCGTCGTACTTCTTGCTGGCCGCGTCGAACTCCAGCTGCTGCGAGCCCCATACCGCCGTCACGCCGAGCTCCTCGTTGACGCCCGGCTTGAAGACGACGTGGTTCTCGGCGAGGTGCTTCTTCGCCTGCCACAGCGCCTGGTCGTAGCTGCCGAGGGGCGAGCCGCGATAGCCGGAGATGAAGGCGGCGGTGTTGTGGCCCGCCATGGCGTCGCGCCGGCGCTGGAGCAGCGGCAGGCGCACCAGCGCCTGCACGCCGGTCATGAAGGCGCGACCCGACGCCAGGGCGTACTTGTCGTMGATGGTGACGGCTGCCATGGCCGTCCGTGCGGCTTCGGGGGGGATGGGGGCGTTCATAGTCGGATTCAGCCTGCTCAGGTTGGTCGGGTTCGTGTATGGGCGGCCGGCGTCCTCCGGCTGCTCCGGGTATCGACTGTCAAGGATGTCGGGAAGTGTGTCCGGGAGGTCAGTCCGGGAACKGGATGCCCACCTGCCGGCCCAGTGCGCTGAGGTCCTGCGCGATCGCTGCCGGCAGTGCGATGCCGCCTTCCCGGGCTTCATGCTCCAGCGCATCACCGCGCGCGCCAGGCAGGCGTGCTTCGGCGCCACCGGCGGCAAGATAGGTACCGGTCCATTGCGCCATGTAGTCGGCGAACAGGTCCTTGCCGGCGAATGCATCGGGCTTGACCAGCCAGACGAACCCGCCCTGCCGGCCCACGGCGCCGCCGCTCTTCAGGTCGTTGCGCGCAGGGTCAAGCGATTGCGCGGTGGCCGCCAGCGCGCCGGCCAGGCACTCCACCATCATGGCGATGCCGATGCCCTTGTGCCCGCCCATCGGCAGCAGGGCGCCGTCCAGCGCGCGCTCGGCGTCGGAGGTCGGTACGCCGTTGGCGTCCACGGCCCAGCCCTCGGGGATCGGGCGGCCTTCKCGGGCGGCCAGCAGGATATGGCCGCGTGCCGCCACGCTGCATGCCACGTCGAAAACTATTGGCGCGCCGCCGGGCACGGGGCAGCCGAAGGCAATCGGGTTGTGGCCGATCCCTGCCTTGCTGAAGCCCTCCAGTGCGAGCAGGGGCGGCGTGCGCTGTCCGACCATGCAGAAGGCGCCCGCCTCGGCGGCCAGCAACGCGTGGATGCCCAGTGCACCCAGGTGGCCGCAGGACTGCACCGCGACCAGCACCGATGCACTCGTCTCCAGCGCTTCCAGGCCGAGCCGCACCGCGAGCGGGCCGGCGACCTGCCCCATCGCACCGTCGGCGTCCAGCACGATGCCGCCCGGGAAGCTGCGATGCGTCATGGCCGCGCGCGGGTTGAAGTCGCCTGCGCGCAGACGGTCGACGTAGGATGGGATGCGCGTCATCCCGTGCGTCTTGTAGCCGCGCAGCTCGGTGCGCACCAGCATGGTGGCGGCCTCGACCGCATGGTCGGGCGGCATGCCGCAGCTTTCGAATACGCCCGCCGTCCAGCGCTCCAGCGCGGCAGGGCTCCATCGGGTGTTCATGACGATTTCTCCCGCACGATCATCAGACGCTCGGCGAACGGGCCGGCATAGACCGTCTGGTAATACAGTGGCTGGTCGCGCAGCGTGTAGCCGCGCAGTTCCATGATGAAGACAGGCGCCTCGGGCTCTAGTCCGAGTTCACTCGCCACCGTCGCGGGCGGCGCGCCAAAGCGGATCCACTGATCCACGCGCAACGTCGGCAGGGACAGCCGCTGGCCAATCAGCTCGCGCAGGTTCTTTTCCAGCGCCTCCCGGTCCAGCCCTCCCAGTTGCGCGAAATCCTCCTCTCGCAGCCAGAACTCGCTGTACAGATCGAAGCGCCCGCCCACGTTGATGACGCGCTCGATCCGCACATAGCCGTCCCCTTCCAGGAAATCGGCCCACGGCCCCTTGCGCTTGATCCGCTTGACCGAGCGCGCGTGGACGTAGGAGGCCAGCTCGTTGCCCGCCTCGTCGCGAAAGCGCAGGTAGCGCACGTCCGCCGGCGCGACGCGTGCTCCCGAGACGAAGGTGCCCCGTCGCTGTTCACGCGTGATCAGTCCCGAATGCGTCAGCCGGATGAGCGCCTTCTGGATGGTGCCCACGCTCACGCCGTGCAGCGCCGCCAGCTCGCCMTCGGACGGCAGGCGGTCGCCCTCGCGCAGGGCGCCGGTTTCAATGGAACGGATGATCGCGTCGGAGACGGTATTCAGTTTTGTCATGGTCGCTCAGAGACTCAGTGCAAACCGACTGATCGCGGTCTCCCGGATGTCGAGCACCTCGCTGCTCAGCCGCGTGCCGGATGCGACGTCCATCGCATAGGCAAACAGCTGGTCGCCGAGGTCGGGGATCTTCTCCCCGCGCTCCAGGACCGCGCTCACGTCGAAATCGATATTGTCGGCCATGGTGTCGACCGTATTCACGTTGCCGCACACCTTGACCGTCGGGGCTACCATGCTGCCGATCGGATTGCCCACTCCGGTACCGAAGAAGGTGAGCTGGCAGCCGCCGGCGGCAAGTGCAGTCAGATTTTCCACTGCCGCGGCCGGCGCGTCCATGAAATGCAGGCCTTTCTTCTTCGGCGCCTCGCCGTAGCCCAGCACCCCGACGAGCTGGCCCTTGCCGGCCTTGGCCATTGCGCCCAGGGCCTTTTCCTCGACCGTGGTCAGGCCGCCGCGCTTGTTGTCGGGCGACGGCTGGTCCTYGCGCATGTCCACGCCGCGCGAGATGGCCAGGTTTTCCATGTTGCGCACGGCGGTGACGAAGGCCTCGCGCACCCGGCTGTCGGCCGCGCGCTCKGCKAACAGGTGGTCGGCGCCGATGAATTCCGAGGTCTCGGAAATGATGACCGTGCCGCCCTCGGCGATCACCATGTCGGCCAGATGGCCGATCACGGGGTTGCAGCTCAGCCCCGACGTCGTATCCGAGCCGCCGCACTCCACGCCGATCACCAGCGACGACACCGGGCACGGCACGCGGCGGGCGCGCGATGCGGCGAGCGACAGCTTCGCCGCCTTGCGCGTACCGTCGGCAATGCACTGCACCGTGCCGAKCGGCTGCAGGTGGACGGTTTMCACCGGCTTGCCCGCGGCGCGGATACGGCGCGCCACTTGCTCCGTCGACGACTCCTCGAGCCCCACCAGCAGTACCGCCGCGATATTGGGATTGCGACCGAGGCCGGCGAGCGACTCGAAGGCGAAATCAAGGTCGGCACCGAACTGGCCGCGCACGAACAGCGTGGTGACGGGGATGCAACCGCCCACGGCATGCGCAATGGTCCGCGTGACCGGATTGCAGTTGTMCATCACGGAAATCACCGCCACCCAGTTGCGCACGCCAACCGCGCCGTTCTCGCGCGGGTATCCAAGAAAGGTCGTTGCCATCGGATTACCTCCTCTCCAGGTCGCMGCGAGCGCGCGCCGACTCGATGTTGTGAACATGCATGTGTTCGCCGGCCCGTACCGCGCGGCTCGCCCGGCCGATGAGCTGGCCGTACTTCAGGATGCCGACCCCTTCGTCGGTATCGGCAACACAGACCTTGTGCCCGAACGGCACGTMCTGCAGCAGGACCAGTTCTCCCGCTATCTCTCCCTCCAGCCGGCAGGTATCTCCGGCGCGTCCTGCGTCCAGCAGGGTGGCCACATTGTCGGCCCGGTTCAGCACGATTGCTCGCGGCATCTTTCTTAACTCCTGTATAGGTGTTTGATGCAATGTAGAGAACGGACCCGGGTAGTGTCAAGTAATTACGTGGCAACCCCCGAGAAAACCACTACTCAATCCATGCAAGTCCTATATAGAAGTTATTGACACAAGCCTCGGCTATGTCTATTGTCATCACAACGGCGGGCGACTCGCGCCGACCGGAAGAGGAGACAGAGATGAGAGTGGCGTCCCATATGGAGAAGATCGGCAAGCTGATGGCCCTGCGCCAGCGGCTCGATCCGCTCGAGGACTTCGAATTGTGGTTCTGGGCTGGCATGACGGCTGGCACGCACGCGGTCAACGCCGCCCTGCACCAGGCCGGCGTGACCCGGGACGACGACATGTTCCCCACGCAGCCTGGCGTCTATCAGGCGTGCCAGCCGGACGGCAGCATGCGCAACGCCTTTGGCCCGCTGGGCGACGTCTTGCATGTGGGACGGCCAAAAGTGGAGGCCCCGGTACCTGACGACGTGGCGCGGATGATGGCCCAGATGGAAATCATCGAGCACTACCGCGACCCCTGCCTGCGCGAAGGCATGTCGCCCACGGCGGCGATCGCACGGGAATGCGACACGGCGCTTCGCTGCTGCATCGACCTGCTGGCGAAGCGCGTTCCGGGAGCCGGCCATGCAAACTGACGCGCACATCGCGCTGGCTCGGCGCGTCGAGGCATCCCTCGGCAAATGCAAGGAGGCCGACTACGAAATGAAGATCGAGGCGGCGATGCTGGCCGGCACCCACTGGCTGAACGTATTGCTGCATCGCCTTGGCACCAGTCGACCCGAGCAGGATGTCTTCCACACCTATCTGCTCACCATCAACGAGTTCCGGCGGCTGGCCGTCGCTGCCGAACTGCCGCTGCACGCGCTCGCCGAGATCGAGGACATCCGTCCGCCTTACGTGCGCGGCAACGTGGGTGGCGGCGAACACGCCGCCAGACGCGCGCTCGACCTGCTGGCACGGCTGCGCACTGCGGCACTCGACGCGGCATGAACGTTCAACACAAAGGGAGTCAGTCTTGAAAGCAATTCGCGTGATACCCGGCGCCGAGGGCGGCCGGGTCGAAGTGCAGGACATTMCGGCGCCGGATGCCGGCCCGGGACAGATCGTGGTGCGGGTCCATGCCGCGGGCCTGAACCGCGGCGAGATCAATCAGGCGCGCGAACTGCGCACCGGCAACACCATCACCGCGGGCGTCGAATTCGCGGGCGAAGTGGCGGTGGTGGGCGAAGGCGTGACCGGCTGGCGCCGCGGGGATCGCGTGATGGGCCATGGCCGCGCCTGCCAGGCGGAGTACGTGGTGGCCAACCCGATGGCGCTGATGCCCGTGCCGGATGGCATGTCATGGGTCGACGCGGCCGCGTTCCCGAACGTCTTCATCACCGCCCACGACGCCCTGGTGGTCAACGGCGGGCTCAAGGCCGGCGAGTCGGTGCTGGTAAACGGCGCCTCGGGCGGCGTGGCGATGGCCGCCATCCAGATCGCTTCCCTGATGGGAGCGCGGCCGGTGATCGCGCAATCCCGCTCGGCCGCCAAGCTCGACAAGATCATGCAGTACGGCGTGGATGTCGGCATCGACTCGTCGCGCGACGACCAGGTCGAGGCCGTGATGCGCGCCACCGACAACCGCGGCGTGGACATCATCATCGATACGGTCGGCGGCCCGGTGTTCGAGGACAACATCAAGTGCCTGGCGATCAAGGGCCGGCTGGTCAATATMGCCCGCCTCGGCTCGGCCACGGCGCAGATCGACCTGGCCCAGCTATGGCTCAAGCGCCTGCACCTGATCGGTGTGACGTTCCGCACGCGCTCGKAGCAGGAACGGCTCGAGTGCATCCAGGCCTGCGCACGCGACATGCTGCCCCTGCTGCGCGCCGGCCGGGTGCGACTGCCGATCGACCGCACGTTCGCCCTCACCGATATCCACGCTGCGCACGCCTACATGAAGCAGGACCAGCACGTCGGCAAGATCGTGCTGACCGTCGACTGACCGCGCACCAACGACAAATCACACGATTACAGGAGACCACGATGAGTATCGAAATCAGGCCGCTGACCGGCTCGGTCGGCGCCGCCGTCACGGGTGTGAATCTGAACGACCCGATCAACGATGCAGCCTTCCAGGTTCTGCACCAGGCCTTCMTCGAGCATGGCATGCTGGTGTTCCGTGGCCAGTTCCTGCAGCCGGCGGCACAAGTCGCCTTCGCCCGCCTGTGGGGTACGCCGGTGCAGGGCAACCCGCTGCTCAAGGGCCTCAACGAATTCCCGGAACTGGCCCAGGTCACGAAGATACCCAAGGAGACCGCCTCGACCGAGGCCTGGCACTCCGACTCGATCTACACGCCGGTGCCGCCCAAGATCTCCATCCTGTCGGGGATCGTGATCCCTGTCGGCGGCGACACGATGTCGTGCAACCAGTACCTGTCGTACGACCGCCTGTCGCCCACCATGCAGCGCCTGATCGAGGGCCTGCGCGCGACATTCAGCGGCGCCCGCCTGGCCAGGATGACCGGATCCGACAAGGTACCGACCGCCGTGCACCCGATCGTGCGCACCCATCCCGAGACCGGCCGCAAGGCACTGTACGTCGGCCACCCCGATACCGCCTTGCGCATCGAGGGCATAACCGAGGCCGAGAGCCGCCCGCTACTCGACTTCCTGTACGAGCATTCCACCACCCCGGACAACGTCTACCGCCATATGTGGCAGGAGGGCGACGTAGTGATGTGGGACAACCGCTGCACGATGCACTACGCCGTGCACGACTACGGCAACGCCGAGCGCGTGCTGAACCGCGTGACGCTGGAGGGGGAGGCCCCCCGCTGATCACCCGGGCATGACCGTGCCGGGCACGCCGCGCGGCACCCCCCGCCCCTGACCCACGGCGCGCCCAGATCGACGAGAGGCGCGCCCGGGACCACCGGAGACATCCAATGCAGATAGGGATCCCGACTGAGATCCGGCCGGGAGAGGCACGTGTTGCCGCGACACCGGAAACCGTCAAGAAATATGTCGCACAAGGCCATCAGGTCATCGTGCAAAGTGGTGCCGGCACGCGCGCGAGCCTGCCCGATGCCGCCTATGAGGCTGTCGGCGCCCGCATCGGCACCGCCGCCGAGGCGCTTGGCGCCGGACTCGTACTGAAGGTCTGCGCCCCCGGGCCGGCGGAACTGGGCGCGATCATGCCCGGCACCGTTGTCGTCGGCATGCTGAATCCCTTCGACGCGGAAAACAAGGCGCGCATGGCGGCTGCCGGCATCACCGCCTTCGCGCTGGAAGCCGCGCCGCGCACCACGCGGGCGCAGAGCATGGACGTGCTCTCCTCGCAGGCCAACATCGCCGGCTACAAGGCCGTGCTGGTGGCCGCGCACCACTACCAGCGCTTCATGCCGATGCTGATGACTGCCGCCGGCACTGTCAAGGCCGCACGCGTGCTGATCCTCGGCGCCGGCGTTGCGGGCCTGCAAGCCATCGCCACGGCCAAGCGCCTGGGCGCCGTGATCGAAGCCTCCGACGTGCGTCCCGCCGTGAAGGAACAGATCGAATCGCTCGGCGGCAAGTTCCTCGACGTGCCTTTCCTCACCGATGAAGAACGCGAGATCGCGCAGGGCGCGGGCGGCTATGCCCGTCCGATGCCGCCGGACTGGATGAAGCGGCAGGCCGAACTGGTCCACCAGCGCGCCATCCAGGCCGATATCGTCATCACGACGGCCCTGATCCCCGGGCGCAAGGCGCCGACGCTGCTGCATGAAGCCACCGTCCGGCAGATGAAGCCCGGCTCGGTGGTGGTCGACCTGGCCGCGGCGCAGGGCGGCAACTGCCCGCTGACCGTGGCGGACGAAGTGGTCGAGCGCCACGGCGTCATCCTTGTCGGGCATACCAACCTGGCCTCGATGGTCGCGGCCGACGCCTCGGCCCTGTACGCCCGCAACGTGCTCGACTTCCTCAAGCTGATTCTCGACAAGGAAGGCCGGGTGGCGATCGACAGACAGGACGACATCGTCGCCGCCTGCCTGATGACCGCGCAAGAGGAAACGGCGCTTGCCGGCTAAGGAGACCTCAATGGAAATGATTAACCACACCGTGATCAACCTGATCATCTTCGTGCTGGCGATCTACGTCGGCTACCACGTGGTCTGGACCGTGACGCCCGCCCTGCACACCCCGCTGATGGCCGTGACCAATGCCATCTCGGCCATCGTCATCGTCGGCGCCATGCTGGCGGCCGGGCTGACGGAAGATACGACCGGCCGCCTGATGGGCACGCTGGCGGTGGCGCTGGCCGCCGTCAACGTATTCGGCGGCTTTCTCGTCACGCAGCGCATGCTCGATATGTTCAAGAAGAAGGCGCCCAGGACCGAAGCAAAGCCGAAGGCCGCCGCGACGATCGGCGACAAGCTGGCGGAGGCCGCGTGATGAACGGACTCTCGATGAATTCGGTCACCCTGTTCTATCTGGGGGCCTCGGTCTGCTTCATCCAGGCACTGAAAGGACTGTCGCATCCGACCACGGCGCGCAGGGGCAACGCCTTCGGCATGATCGGCATGGCGATTGCCGCGGTGACGACGCTGGCGCTGATCGTCAAGCTGAAGAACGAGTTCCTGGCCGCCGGCACGGCGCAGAGCTCCATCGGCACCAGCCTCGGCCTGATCTTCGGCGCGCTGGTGGTGGGCGGCGGCATCGGCGCCTACGTGGCGAAGAAAGTCGAGATGACCAAGATGCCCGAGCTGGTCGCGGCGATGCACTCGCTGATCGGYCTGGCGGCGGTGTTCATCGGGTGTTCATCGCGGTGGCCGCGGTGGCCGA
>NZ_JBFTLQ010000073.1:0-38364 GCF_056396525.1 Cupriavidus sp. 05T41 | reverse complement strand
CGCCTCAGTGCGCGGCGGGCCCGGCGCTGTCGAGCCAGCGCAGGTAGACGCCGAGCGCCCTGGCCGCGCGCGCGACGTCGGGAAACACGGCCACGCCCGCCGCGGCAAGTTGCGCGCGGCTGCCCGGTTCGCCGGTGGTGGCGACCACGATCAGGCGCGACGTCTTGGCGGCGACTTCGATCAGCTCGCCGGCGACGCGGTCGAGCAGGTAGGCGGTCGCGTACACGAAGATCACGTCCGCGCTTGCGTCCGCGGCAAGCGTGTCGAGCACGGCGAACGCAAGGCGGTCGCGGTTGAACAATTGCCCGGTCATATCGACCGGATTGGCGGTGGAGCCGATCTCCGGCACGCTGTCGACCAGCCTGCGCTGCGTCGCCGCCGAAAGCGTCGGCAGTTCCAGTCCCTGCGCGCTGAGCAGATCCGCCGACAGCGCGCCCATGGCGCCGGAGACCGAGGCGATGACGACACGCCGGCCGGCATCGCGCTGGCGGAAGCCCGCCAGGTAGGCAAGATCGGTGAGGTGGGTGGGATCGCTCGCCTGCATCGCGCCGAGCTGCGCGAACGCGGCGCGGTAGATGGCCTGGTTGCCGGCCAGCACGGCCGTGTGCGACTGCGTGGCGGCCGAGCCCTGTTCGCTCTCGCCGGCCTTGAGCAGGACCAGCGGCTTGCCGAGCGCGCGCAGGCGGGCGGCGGCGTCGAGGAAGCGCGGGCCGTCGCGCAGGCCCTCCACGTAGCCGACCACGGCTTGCGTCTGCGGGTCATCGGCCAGGTACGCCAGGTAGTCGGCGTAGTCCAGGCAGGCCTCGTTGCCGGTATTGATGAACTGGTGGAAGCGCACGTCCATTTGCMAGCCGGTGGCATAGACGATGGCGCAGACGTTGCCGCTTTGCGTCAGCAGGCTGACGGAGCCCGGCCCGGGCGGCGGCGGGCAGGTCCTGAAGGTGGTGGCGAAGGCAGTGACGGCGCGCGTGGTCAGATTGGCCAGGCCCATGCAGTTGGGGCCCGCTATCGCCATGCCGGTGGACCGGGCGAAGGCAGTCAGCGCCGCCTGGCGCTGCACGCCGGCCGCGCCGGCCTCGGCGAAGCCCGAGGCATAGAGGATGGCGGCGCGCACGCCGATGGCGTGGCAGCGCTCCAGGTTCGGCAGCACGTCGTCGGCGCCCAGTGCGAGTACCACGACGTCCGGCACGCGCGGCAGCGATTCGATATCCGGATAGCAGCGCAGGCCCGCGATCTCCTCATAGCGCGGGTTGACCGGAAAGACCTCGCCACCGTAGCCGAGCCGCAGCAGGTGATCGAGCGCCACGCCGCCGATGCGGCTTGCGTCGCGCGAGGCGCCCACGATGGCGATCGAGGACGGGGCGAGCAGTTTCGACAGATGCTCGCGGGATGGCGCGCGCGCCAGGGATGGGCCTTGCATGATTGTCTCCCCCTTTCTGTTGGCGAAAGGTGGGACGATTGCAACCCATCCATCCGGGGGGCGCAACTGCGATCGTGCAATGTGCGCACAATGTGCACAAGTCCGTGGCCATGCCGATGTCGGCCAGACAGGCCAGACAGGCCAGACAGGCCAGACAGGCCGGGCAGGCCGGGCAGGCCGCCGCGCCTTATGGCTTCATCGTCAGTGTCAGCGTCTGTACGAACTCCTGTGCCAGGCGCGACAGCGGTTCTGTCTGCACATGGAAGATCTGCACCGAGGCATTGACCTTGGTCTTGACCGGCACCGCCACGATATGCGACCAGGCCTGGCCGAACACGGTCATCGCATCCACCAGCGCAATGCCGGCGCCGGCCTGCGCCAGCGCGCGCGCGACATGCGCCTGCTCCACCTGCACGCGCATGTCGGGCTGCGCTTCCTCGCCGCCGAACATCTCCCGCACCAGCAGCCCGAACGGCACGTCGGCGCCATAGCCGATCAATGCTTCCCCGGCCAGTTCGGCGGGCCGTACCGACGCGCGCGTGCTGAGCCGGTGGCCGACCGGAATCAGCGCGACGATGGGGTTGCGCACCAGCAGCCGTGCYTCCAGGTTGGGGTGCACCAGCGGCATGTTGGACACCGCCAGCTCGGCCTGGCCGGAGAGCAGGGCGCGCAGCATGTTGCCGGGGATCTGGGTGCGCACCACGATGCGGATGTMGGGATACGCCTCGCGGAACGCCGCGATGGCGCGCGGCAGCACGGTCTGGCCCAGGTTGGGGCTGCACGAGATGCGCAGGCTGCCGGTGCGCTTGGCGGCGAGGTCCTCGGCGATCTCGTTGACGCGCTCGATGCCTTCGTAGACGGCGTTGACCTCGCCCAGCAGGCGCCGCGCCTCGGGCGTGGGATAGAGGCGGCCCTTGATGCGCTGGAACAGCGCCAGCCCGAGGCGCTGCTCGGTGTGCGACATGAGGCGGCTGATGGCCGGCTGCGACACGTAGAGCAGCCTGGAGGCGGCGCTGATCGAGCCCGTGAGCATGACGGCGCGGAAGACTTCGATCTGCCTGAGGTTGAGTTTCATCGCGGGGCGGTCCGTGGTCCGAATACCTATGACAATCTATGACAACTACCTATAACACCATGTTAAGCCTCGTGGACATATAAGCATACGACAGTCATGGCCGCGAAACCTACACTTGATCTCGAAGGCGCCCCGTGCAAGGCAATTGCCGGCCGCCGGATGCCGCGCACCACGTTGGTTCGGCCGCGATATGGCGGCGCACACGAATGGGGCTGCGCCGCACCGCGGGCCAGCGCAATCCGCCAGTACGCACCCGGCGCGTGCATTTTCCCTCAAGCCAGGACCAGGAGACAGGAGACGATATGAGCGACATTCATCTGACTTACATCAACGGCAAGGACATCGCCAGGCTGGCCATGACCGATGCGGAGATCCTTGATGCGGTCGAGCAGGGCCTGCTGGCGCAGGGCAACGGGCAGACGGTGATCGAGCCGCGCGTGCACCTGATCCCGGACCCGGCGTTCAACGGGCACTTCAACGTGCTGCGCGGCTATGTGGCGCCGCTGGGGCTGGCCGGCGTCAAGATCGTCGGCGACTACGTCGACAACTACAAGCTGGGCCTGCCGTCCGAGATGGCCATGCTCAACCTGTTCGACCCGAAAACGGGCATGCCGGTGGCCATGATCGACGCCACGTTCATCACCGACGCCCGTACCGGCGCGATCACCGCGCTGGGCGCGCGCCACCTGGCCCGCCGCGACAGCAAGGTGCTGGGCCATATCGGCGCGCGCGGCACCTCCTACTGGAACGTGCGCCTGCTCGACAGCATCTTCGACTTCGACGAGATCCGCGTGCATTCGCGTCGCCCCGAGAGCCGCAATGCATTCGCCGAGCGCCTGGCGCGCGACCTCGGCAAGAAGATCGTGGTCACCGAAGACTGGGAATCGTGCGTGCGCGGCGCCGACATCGTGGTGGAAGCCTCGCGCCTGGAGCGCCCCACGCCGATGCTCAAGACCGAATGGATCAAGCCCGGCGCGTTCGTGGTGCCCTACGGCACCATGAGCGCGGTCGAGCTGTCGCTGACGGACATCATGGACAAGCTGGTGGTGGACGACTGGAGCCAGTGCAAGGGCGGCATCCTCGGCTCGCTGCGCGCGCATGTGGAGGCGGGCAAGCTGTCGGAGGAAACCCTGCACGGCGAACTCGGCGAGATCGTGGCGGGCCGCAAGCCGGGCCGGCAGAGCGACGACGAGACCAATTTGTTCTGGCACCGCGGCCTGTCGCTCAGCGATATCGCGCTGGGCCATGCCATCATGAAGAAGGCCGAGCGCATGGGGCTTGGCCAAAGGCTGGTCTACGCATGATCGCCAACGCACGCATGTACTCGGTGGCCGCGCCGGTGGCGCAGGCATGGAGGACACTGTTCGCCCGCGTGGCGGAGCGTGCCGGGGTGGCGCTGCCCTACGTGGAGCATGCCGCGCCGGCACCGGTCAGCGCGTTGTGGGCGCGGCCCGATTGCGGCTGCGTGTTCATGTGCGGCTTCCCGTACGTGAGCGCCGCCGTGCGGCCGCGCCTGCTGGCCGCGCCGGTGCCGTCGCCGGCGCGCTACGGACAGCGCCCGGTCTACTTCACCGAGTTCATCGTGCGTGCCGATGCACCCGCAACCGTGCTGGCCGAGACCTTCGGCGGGCGGCTGGCGTGCATGCTGGCGGAGTCCAACTCCGGCTACAACGCGCCGCGCCACTTCCTGCTGCGGCAGGCCGCGCCCGGCACCGGCACGCTGTACCGTCCCGCCGGCACGCCCACGCMGACGCCCGGCGAGGTGATCGACGCCGTGATCGCCGGCCGCGCGGACGCCGGCGTGGTGGACAGCTATGTGCTGGACCTGCTGCGCCTGCATGCGCCCGAGCGCATGGCCTGCCTGAAGACGCTGGCGGTGACGCCGGCCTCGCCCATCCCGCCGCTGGTGGCGGCGGCCGGCACGGACGATGCCAGCGCCGCGCGCATCCGCATGGCGCTGCTCGACCTGCACCGCGACCACCGCAATGCGGCGCTGCTGGCATCCTTGTGCCTGGCGCGCTTCGCGCTCGTGGAGGAGGCGGACTACGCCGTGCTCGCCGGCTTCGCGCGCGAGGCGGACAACGCCGGCTTCGCGCTGGCCGGGGACGTCCGGTGACCGGCTCGCCCGAATCCCGCGGCGCGGATGCCGACATGTCCGCGTTGCCGCTGCATGGCCTCAAGGTGCTGGACTTCTCGCGCGTGCTGGCCGGCCCGCGGCGAGCGCAGCATCCGCGTGGCCTGATGCGTCTGCTCCGCACCGGCCGCGCGCAACCCGTTTCCAGACCAAGGGAGAATTTCCGATGAAGCGTTTCCTGATCACCCTGATGGCGGCCTGCCTGCCGCTGCTGGCCGGCGCGCAAGGCTATCCCGCCAAGCCCGTGCGCCTGGTCGTGCCGTTCCCCGCGGGCGGCCCCGCCGATGTGCTCGGCCGCGTCGTCGGCGAAGGGCTGTCGAAGGCCTGGGGCCAGAACGTGCTGGTCGACAACCGCGCCGGCGCGGCCGGCACGATCGGCGTCGACCAGGTCGCCAAGGCCCCGCCGGACGGCTATACGCTGGCGGTGGTGCCGGTGGGCAATATCGCGGTGAACCCGACGCTGATGCCGAACCTGCCCTACAAGCCCGCGGACCTGGTTCCAGTGACCATGCTCGCCACCGCCGAGAACGTCCTGGTGGTCGGCGCCAGCGTGCCGGCCAGGACCCTGCCGGAGCTGCTCAGGCTCGCCGTCCAGAAGCCCGGCGAGCTGACCTTCGCCTCGCCCGGGGCCGGCAGCCAGGCCCACCTCGCCGGCGAACTGCTGCAGCTCGACGCCAGCATCAAGCTGATCCATGTGCCCTACAAGGGCGTCAGCCCCGCCATCACCGATCTCGTCGGCGGCCAGGTCACCATGATGTTCGCCCAGTTGTCCTCCGCGCTGCCCTATATCAAGGCCGGCAAGCTGCGCGCGCTCGGCGTGGCCAGCGCGAAGCGCTCCGCCGTGCTGCCGGAGGTGCCCACCATCGCGGAACAGGGCTTCCCGAAGTTCGAGGCCGTCTCCTGGTATGCGCTGATGACGCCGGCCGGCACGCCCCGGGACGTGATCCAGCAGATMAGCCGCCAGGCCGACCTGGTGCTGGCCAATCCCGCGCTCAAGGAGAAGCTTGCMACCATCGGCATGGATGCCGCGGGCGGCACGCCGGTCGAGCTTGCCGCGACCATCCAGAAGGAGAGCGCGCGCTGGGCCGGGGTGATACACAAGCGGCAGATCACGATCGACTGAGTRGCGGCATGGCGGCAGCCGCGCGCGCGGGGCCGGCACGAGGCGCCTGCGCGGCACGCCCGGCTCGACGGCGCGGGGCGAGAGGCCGGCCAGGGCTTACAATGGCGTGGTCAGCGCCGCGCACCGCATGCGGCGCTCATCGATTCCCGCGCGATTCTCCTATGAACTCCGAGTCCAGCCATAGCGCTGCCGCTACACCTCCCGCGCCGGTCACGCGCTATGTCGACCTTGCGAATACCCTGGTCAAAGAGATCGTCGACGGGCGCTATGTCATCGGCAGCCTCCTGCCGACGGAGCACGAGCTTGCCGATCAGTATGGCGTCAGCAGGCACACGGTTCGCGCCTCGCTGCAACTGTTGCAGGATCGCGGCTACATCTCCCGCAAGAAGTCTGTCGGCACCAAGGTGGAGAGCGCCAACCCGACCGCGTCCTACACGCAGTCGTTCGACACCATCGAGGATCTGGTCCATGTCGCCGCGACCGAGGTCAGGTCGCTGCAGGCCATCAGGCCGGTCACGCTGGACCGCGCGGCGGCCAGGCKCMTRGCCGCGCCGATAGACAGCCACTGGATTTTGTTCGCGGGGACCCGGGTCGATGCCAGGAAGGGCAATACGCCGGTGTCCTGGGCGAATATCTATATMGACCAGGCTTTCGAGAAAATCACGAAGCTGGTCGAGGAAAACCCGCGCATCCTCATCAGTTCCCTTATCGAGCGGGAGTGCGGGCAGGCCATCAGCGAGATCCGCCAGATCGTCTCGGGCGTGCTGATCGACGCGCAACTGGCGAAGCAGCTGAATGCGGAGCCGGGTTCGGCGGGCCTGCGCATGATCCGGCACTACAAGGATGCCAAGGGCAAGATCCTCGAGATCACCGAGACCATCTATCCCGCCGACCGCGGCATCGTGTCGTTTCAGCTCAAGCGCGGCAAGGGCAGCGCCTAGGCGGCCCGCCGGGATGTGCGCAAGGCKGACTACCCGCCTCCCGCCTCCCGCCTCCCGCCTCCCGCCTCCCGCCTCCCGCCTCCCGCCTCCCGCTTCCCGCTTCCCGCTTCCCGCCTCCCGCCTCCCGCCTCCTGCTTTCCGCTGCCGGCGCGACCGGCCTTGCCTTTCGCGCTGGTCCGGTCCGKGCCGGCCACATGGCACCGACGCGCTGGCCGCGATCCGTGCACCACGCCTGTCCACGCATGCGGGACGGCCAGCCGCGCCACGACAGCCCGCCAGCCGGGCGCGCCTTTCCTCCCCCGCGTTGATCKACGGTAGCTGCGCCTGCCAGCCGCCGGCGACCGCGCTGCTGCGCGKCCCGGCTTCCTTCCCACAGTAGTTCTCGAAGTCACTCCCGCTTTTCTCCTTGCCCGCCGTGTTTCCTGGCGGTGGCGGCATGCGCGGCCATGCCAGGCGGGTTCTTTGGTTCGCCATCATCATAGGTACGTACATAATTTCGGCTTATCGCCTGCGTGGCAGCTGCCGGATTGGCGCGGGAATCCACGAAAAACCGCKATTTTTGGCCGGATCTTTCTCTATCGCAACCACCGAGGCGAATGAAAAAGGCAATGACGGTCGCAAAACTCGGTGCTACTATGTACGTACACAAGCGGGCGAAATGCCAGATCGGAACCGAAGAAAAGCCAGGACCAAGGAGAGCAGGGTGCAGAAGCTGACCGACGAGCGGCGCATGATCAAGGAGGCGGCGCAACAGTTCACGATGGAGCGCGTGCTGCCCATCGCAAACAAGCTGGATCCGGAGAAGGGTCAGATCCCCCGGCACCTGATCGAGGAGATGGCGGAGCTGGGATACTTCGGCATCCTGATTCCCGAGGAGTACGGCGGGCTAGGCCTGGGCGCCTACGAGTATTGCCTGGTCGCCGAGCAACTGTCGCGCGGCTGGATGAGCGTTGGCAGCCTGATCGCGCGCGGCAACGGCCTGATCGGCGCGCTCAAGGGCCTGGCACCCGAGAAGAAGGCCGAGTATCTCCCGCGCATGGCGCGCGGCGAATTCCTCGGTGCATTCTCCTTGTCCGAGCCCAATGCCGGGTCGKACGTGAGCAATATCAGCTGCCGCGCCGTGCGCGTGGGCGACGAGTGGGAAATCACCGGCAGCAAATACTGGTGCACGTTMGCCGACGAGGCCGATTTCATCCTCGTCATTGCACGCACCGATCCGCAGGTCGATCCGCACGCGCGTCATCGCGGCCTGTCGGCCTTCATGGTCGAGAAGCCGCGCGGCGCGCTGCCCGAGGGCGTGAAGGGGAGCGTGATCCCCAAGATCGGTTACCACGGGTGGACCACCTGGGAACTGGCATTCGACCAGTGCCGCGTGCCGGCTTCGCAGATGGTCGGCGAAGAGGGGCGCGCCTTCTACCTTGCCACCGCCGGCCTGGAGACGGCCCGCGCCCACACCGCGGCGCGTTCGATCGGGCTGGCGCAGGGCAGCCTCGAGGACGCGCTGCGCTACGCGCAGGAGCGCGTGCAGTTCAACGAGCCGATCGGCAACTTCCAGGCAATCCGCTTCAAGCTGGCCGACATGGCGACGCAGATCGAGGCGTCGCGCAGCCTGCTGTACTCGGTCTGCGAAAAGATCGACGAGGGCGTGCGCTGCGATACCGAGGCGGCGATGGTCAAGCTGTTCGCCAGCGAGATGTCGGAGCAGGTGACCAGCGAAGGCTTGCAGATCCATGGTGGCGCCGGCTACACCACGCATTTCGCGGCCGAACGCTACTGGCGCGACGCCAGGCTGACCAAGATCTTCGAGGGGACTTCGGAAATCCAGAAACGCATCATTTCCGACGCGCTGCTCGGGAAGATCGCCAGGCAATGAAGCGGAGCAAGCATGAGTCAACCTGACAAGCGGGCCCGCGAGGGCAACGGGCCCGATGCCGCGGCGGGCATCACCGCGCTGGCAGCGCGCTTCGCCGTCGACGCTTCGCTCGCGTTCCCGGCCGAGGCGCTGAGCATCGCCAAGCTGTCGATCTTCGATTGGTTTGCGGTCGGGCTTGCCGGCGCGAACGAGCCGGTGAGCAAGGTCGTCCGCGCCATGGTGGCCAGCGACGGCGGCACGCCGGGCGCCAGCGTCATCGGCCTGAACCAGCGGGTGCCGGCGCGCGCGGCGGCGCTGGCCAATGGCGCGGCATCGCACGCGCTGGATTACGACGACACTCACTTCGCCTTCGTCGGGCATCCCACGGTAGCTGTGTTCCCGGCGGCCCTGGCTGTCGCGCAGCAGCAGCAGGCAAGCGGCAAGGCGCTGCTCGAGGCATTCCTGGCAGGCGTGGAGACGGTCTGCGGCGTTGGCGCCTATCTGGGCAGGAAGCACTACAACGCGGGCTTCCACCAGACGGCGACCTCGGGCACCTTTGGCGCGACGGCGGCGTGCGCCAGGCTGCTGGGGCTCGATGCGGGCCAGGCACGCCATGCGCTGGGCATCGCGTCGACGCGCGCGTCCGGCCTGAAATCGCAGTTCKGCTCGATGGGCAAGCCGTTCCACGCCGGCATGGCGGCATCCAACGGCATCGAAGCGGCGACGCTCGCGGCGCTKGGCTTCGTGTCCCGGCCCGACGGCATCGAGTGCGCCGGCGGATTTGCCGCGACGCACGCTGGCGAGGCGGACGAGCCGCACGCGGCGTTCGGCTGCCGGCCGCATGACTTCCGCTTTGCCGATGTCCAGTACAAGTACCACGCCTGCTGCCACGGCACCCATCCGGCAGTGGAAGCGCTGCTTGCGCTCAGGTCCCGGCACCGCCTGGTGCCGGAGGATCTCGCGCGCGTCACGCTCTTCATCCATCCGCAGTGGCTGCCGGTGTGCTGCATCGAGCGGCCGCGCACCGGTCTCGAAGTGAAATTCAGCCTGCCGCTGATCGCGGCGATGGTCCTTTCCGGCATCGACACGGCGGCACTGGAATCCTTCAGCGATGCCGCGTGCGAGGCGCCCGGCCTGGCCGAGGTCGCCGGGCGCGTGGTCCTGGAAGGCGATGCCAGGCTCGCCGACACATCGGCGCGCGTGGTCATCGAGACGCGCTCGGGCGCCACGTACGGCGAGGAGGTCGACCTGGCGAAACCGGTCGCGCTCAGCGTCAAGTCGGCCAAGCTGCGCGCGAAGGCGTCCGCGCTCCTCGGCAGCGAACGCGCCCAGCGGCTGTATGCGTTCGTCGACGGCCTCGAGTCCGTACCCGCGCACAGCCTGTCCTCGCTCGTGCATTCGCATATCGCGGCAACACCGTCGTAGCCGGCGGCGCCGGCTCTGCGTACCGTTCGCACCGTTCGCGCCAGGGGGCGGACCCGGGCTTGCGGCCCGGCAGTCCGGGGGCGCGTTCGCGTCGGTCCCGTCTACACGGCGCAGGACATCTTCAACGATCCGCACTACCGCGTGCGCGACATGCTGGTCGAGGTCGAGCAGCCCGGCTCCGGCAGGCCCGTGCGGATCGCGGGCGTGCCGGTCAAGCTCAGCGAGACACCGGGCGGCGTCAGGCGCAGGGCCCCGCTGCTCGGCGAGCAGACGGATGAGATCCTGCTCGGCGCCGGCTATACCGCCGAGCGGATAGCGGGCCTGAGGATGGAGGGCGTGGTCCGCTAGCGGCCCGTTTCGCCGGGCCGCGGCCKGCATTGGTATCCGCGCTGGAATTCACGCGAAGAATCTACAAAGAGGAGACAACCATGAAGATGCTCAAAGCCACGCTAGGGCTGCTGCTGTCGTGCGCGGCCGCGTTTGCGGCTCACGCAGCCGACTATCCGGCCAAGCCGGTTCGTGTCCTGGTGGGATTTCCCCCGGGCCAGACTACCGATGTCATCGCCCGCAAGCTGGCGCAGCGCCTGAGCACCGCGCTCGGCCAGTCGTTCTATGTCGAGAACAAGCCTGGTGCCGGCGCCGGGCTCGCGGCCGAGGCCGTGGCCCGCGCCGACCCGGACGGCTATACCATCCTTGCCACTTCCAGCGGCCCGCTGGCGGTGAATGGCTGGATCTACAAGAACCTGAAATACGATGCCACGCGCGACTTCGAGCCGATCGCATCGATCGGGCTGTTTCCGCTGGTGCTGGTGGCCAATCCGAAATCGCGGTTCAGTTCGGTCCGGGACCTCGTGGCCTACGCCCGGCAGAATCCGGGCAAGGTGAACTACGCGTCCGGCGGCAATGGGGTGACCAACCACCTGGTGATGGAGATGTTCAAGGACCGCGCCGGCGTCAACCTGACGCACGTGCCCTACAAGGGTGGCGTGGCCGGGATGACCGACGTCATGGGCGGGCAGGTCGATGTCATGTTCGAGGTGGTGTCGATCGCCGAGCCCCTGATCCGGCAGGGCAAGCTCAAGGCCATCGCGGTGGCCAGCGAACAGCGCGTGTCGACGCTGCCGGGCGTGCCGACCATCGGGGAATCGGGCTACCCGGGCTTCCGCGGCGATCCATGGATCGGCGTGGTCGCGCCGCGCAACGTGCCCCAGCCTGTCCTTGCCAGGCTCTCTGCGGAGATCGGGAAGATCGTCAGGAGCGCGGACTGGCAGAAGGAAGTGGCCGGCCTCGGCGCGCAGACGGTGGTGATGGAACCCCGGGAGTTCGGTGTCTTCATCCAGTCCGAGATTGCCCGCTGGGGGGGTGCCGCAAAGCGGGCCAATGTGACGGTGGACTGAACGACGGCGGAACGGCGCGGCGCACGCCAGCCGCGCTTACCGCACGAACGTGCCCAGGCCTTCCTTGTCGTAGTACTCCAGCGTGACGCGGTCGCTGGAGAAGCTCGCCTTCGATATGGTTCCCGGCGTGGCGTTCTCGTTCCGCAGCGTGAACGTGAAGACGTCGCCGTCCCAGTGCGCCAGCGGCAGCACCATCGGCACCGGGCCGATGGCGAGCGACATCGCGCCTGCCTGCTCGCTGACCACCAGCGGGCCATAGTAGTCATTGCGGTAGGTGCCGGTGTAGACCGAAGGCGCGCGCGCCGGCAATGGCGCGGCCGGCGGCGCCACGCCCACCAGCGAGCCCTCCGGCGCGATGACGGGCGCCAGCCCCCGCGCGAATATCGTGAACCAGTCGAGCTGGATGGCGCCGGACTCCACCAGGTCCAGGAACTGGGCGTTCAATGCCTCGGGCAAGCCGATCGGATAGCCATTGGTGAGCGTGATGATCCCCAGGCCAAGCGAGGGCACCGCCGTGAAGCTGGTTGCCGCACCCAGCGCGAAGCCGCCGGAATGACTGAAGCTCGGTCGGCCCGCGAAGGTGGTCCCGGCATTGAAGCCGTAGCCGTAGAAGCTGGCCGGTCGTCCGTTGCCTGGCGGCATCGACTGTATCTGCGGCGAGATCGCGGCGACCAGCGGGGCCGCCGCCACGATACGGTTGCCGCCGTACAGGCCCTGGCCCAGCACCATGGCCAGCCATTTCGCCATGTCGTTGACCGACGAGCTGACGCCGCCGGCCGGCGACTGGGCATCGGGCTGTGAGCCTGTGCCCTGCACCCAGCTGCCGCCGACCTTGACATGGCCGAGCGCGCGGTTGGGGCGCGCGGCGAAGTCGGCATGGCGCGAACTGGTGCTGCTCATGCCCAGCGGCTGGTAGATCGCTTGCCCGGACAGCGTGGCCCAGTCCATGCCAGCGGCGGCCGCTACCGATTCCGCCGCGGCGGTCAGGCCAAAGTTCGTATATTCGTACGTCGCCCGGAAGCCCTGCAGCGGCAGGAAGCGCAGCCGCTGCAGCACCTGCCGCTGGTCATAGCCCATGTCTTCCAGACGGTMGCCGGCATGATCGGGCAGGCCGGAGCGGTGCGCATAGAGATCGGCGATGGTGAGCTGGGCGGTGACCGCCGCGTCGGACAGCGCGAACCACGGCAGGTGCGCCTGCACCAGCGTCTCCCACGCAATCCCGCCCAGGCCGACCTGTCGCGCCACCACCGTGGCGCCGACCGGCTTGKACACGGAGGCGAGCTGGAACACCGTGTCGGCGTCCACCGCGTCCGGTGCGCTGACCACCCGCCTGCCGAAGCCTTTGGCGTAGACCGTCTGGCCGCCCCATACCACCGCCACGGCCATGCCCGGCAGGCCCGATGTGTTCATCAGGCTGGCGGCCAGCTGGTCGAGCTGGCCGATCGCGGCGGAAACCTGAGCGTCGGATACCGGGGCGGGCCCGGCGCCTTGCGCGCCGGCATCGTCGCCCCYGCCGCAGGCCGCGAGCGTACTGGCCAGCGCGGCACCCAGGAAACGCCGGCGTTCGTGCAATCCGCTCACGATGGTTCTCCTTGTCGGCGGCACCGCGGCGCGCGGGAGCCTGCACCGAGAATAGTCCATGCGCGCGCCGCACACTAAGCCGGTTCGCGCGGCCGCCGTTGCCGGCGCCTGCCCGCGCGGGGCGCCGCTGCCTCAAGTTTTGCCTTTCGCCTGCCGTTATTGTCGCCATCGTCCGCAGAAAGGATTTTCGAAAAGATCCCCTTCTGGCAGGCGGCAGGAAAAAGAGCGGACCGGCGCCCGGGCGCCGGCAGTTCGCCGCTATTCAATCGCAAATCAGGTAGAAGAAATGAAAAGCTTGGGAATTGGAGTGCGCCTCGGCATTGGCTTCGGCGTGGTAATACTGTTGTCGACCCTCATGACCGTATTGGGCATCGCGCGCCTGGCGCAGGTCGCGGACCGCACCAGCGACATGATGCAGGCGCCGCTGGCCAAGGAACGCGTGGTCAGCGACTGGTACCGCATGATGCATACCAGCGTGCGCCGCACCACGGCCGTGGCCAAGAGCGCCGATCCGGCGCTGGGCGCATTCTTTGCCAAGGAGACGCAAGGGTCCGTGGTGGCCGTCGCGGCACTGCGCGACAAGATCGAGCCGCTGCTGTCGAGCGAGGAGGAAAAGGCGGCGTTCAAGAAGATCCAGACCGTGCGCATCCCCTACAACGATTCGCGCGACAAGATCACCAAGCTGAAGGAAGCAGGCAATACCGAGGAAGCCAACCAGGTGCTCGAGCAGGAATTCGTGCCGGCCGGCGATGCGTACCTGGCGGAGATCCAGAAGCTGCTTGATATCCAGCGCTCGAGCATCGATGCGACCGCGCTCGAGATCCATAACATCTACCTGTCTGCCCGCAACGGGATGATGGTGATCGGCGTGCTGGTGCTGGCCATTGGCGTGGCATTCTMGGTATGGCTAAYGCGCGGCATCACCGGTCCCCTGCATCGCGCCGTCGGCATCGCGCGCACGGTGGCATCGGGCGACCTGGGCAGCCGCATCGTGGTGGACAGCAAGGACGAGACCGGCCAGCTGCTGCAGGCGCTCAGCGACATGAACGCCAACCTKCTGCGCATCATCAGCCAGGTGCGCACCGGCACCGACGCCATCGCCACCGGCACCAGCCAGATCGCCGCGGGCAACACCGACCTGTCGCAGCGCACCGAGGAACAGGCTTCCTCGCTGCAGGAGACGGCCTCGAGCATGGAAGAGCTGACCAGCATCGTGCGCCAGAACGCGGACAACGCCAGGCAGGCCAGCTCGCTGGCGGTCAACGCTTCCGAGATCGCGGTCGAGGGCGGCGAAGTAGTGGGCCAGGTCGTGACGACGATGCAGGACATCAACGGCGCATCGCGCAAGGTAGTGGATATCATTGCCGTGATCGAAGGCATTGCCTTCCAGACCAATATCCTGGCGCTCAATGCCGCGGTAGAAGCCGCGCGCGCAGGCGAGCAGGGCCGCGGCTTTGCCGTGGTGGCCGGCGAGGTGCGCAGCCTGGCCCAGCGCAGCGCGACCGCCGCCAAGGAAATCAAGGCCCTCATCGGCGACTCCGTGGATCGCGTGGAGAAGGGCTCGGAACTGGTGGCGCATGCCGGCCAGACCATGGAGCGGATCGTGGGCGCGGTCAAGCGTGTCACCGACATCATGGGCGAGATCAGCGCGGCCTCGGCCGAGCAGAGCGCGGGCATCGAGCAGGTCAACCAGGCCGTCACGCAGATGGATACCGTGACGCAGCAGAACGCCGCGCTGGTGGAGCAGGCCGCGGCGGCCGCCGGTTCGATGGAAGAACAGGCCCAGCGCCTGAAGCAGGCKGTGGCCTCGTTCCGGCTGGCGGCGTAAGCCGCCTGGCGCACGGAAGCGAAGGGCGCGAAGACCTGTCGGAGACCCGGCGGCTTTCGCCTCCGCGCAGGAATGACTTGCATTTTTCCGTGGCTGCGGTATAGTCGCGTCCTCGCGTGCGGCTGTAGCTCAGTTGGATAGAGTACTTGGCTACGAACCAAGGGGTCGTGGGTTCGAATCCTGCCAGCCGCACCACCGATAAGGAAAAGGGCTTCCAGCAATGGAAGCCCTTTTTTCATTTGGGATGCCGGGCCCGGCTTTGCGTCCTGGTCCCCGGCTCCTGGCAGGCACGCAACGGCGTGGCGTGGCGTGCGTGCCCCGTACTTGATTTAAGCGGCAGGTTTAAGCGGCAGGTTCAAGCGGCAGGTTCAAGCGGTACGCKCCAGCACGCTGGCAATGGCGCCCGCCACCTGCTTCACGTTGCGCTCGTTCAGGCCGGCCACGCACATCCGCCCCGATCGCAGCAGGTACACGCCGTGTTCCGCGCGCAGGCGGTCCACCTGGTCCGCCGTCAGGCCGGTGTACGTGAACATGCCGCGCTGGGTGAGGTAGCGCGACAACGCTTCGCCGCTCACATGGTCGCGCAGGCTGTCGTGGATGGCCACGCGCATCCTGGCGATGCGTTCGCACTTCAGCGCCAGCTCGCGCTCCCAGGTCGCCCGCAATGCCGGTGTGGTCAATACCCTGGCCACCACCCTGGCGCCATGCGTCGGCGGATTGCTGTAGTTCGCTCGCACCGCACCGGTCAACTGGCCCAGCACACGGCCGGCTTCTTCCGCGCTGTCGCAGACCACGCTCAGCCCACCGCAGCGTTCGCCGTACAGCGAGAAGTTCTTCGAGAACGAATTCGCCACCAGGCAGGGCACGCCTTGCGCCACCAGTTCGCGCACGGCGAAGGCATCGTCGTCCAGGCCGGCGCCAAAGCCCTGGTAAGCCATGTCGACGAAGGGCAGCAGCTCGTTGGCCTTCAGCAGCTTGACGAGCTGGCGCCACTGGTCCTGGTCCAGGTCCACGCCGGTAGGGTTGTGGCAGCAGGCGTGCAGCAGCACGATGCTGCGCTTCGGGATGAGCCGCAGCGCTTCCAGCATGGCGTCGAACTTGAGGCCGCCGGTGGCGTCGTCGTAGTAGGGATACGTGTTCACGGTGAAGCCCGTGCGCTCGAAGATCACGCGATGGTTTTCCCAGCTCGGATCGCTGATCCAGACCTGCGCATCCGGGAAATAGCGCTTCAGGAAGTCCGCGCCTACCCGCAGCGCGCCCGAGCCGCCCAGGGTCTGCACGGTCGAGATGCGTCCCTGCGCGCGCGCCTCGCATTGCTCGCCGAAGACCAGCGCCTGCACGGCGTCACGGTAGACCGCGAAACCAGCCATGGGCAGGTAAGGGCGCGGACCCATGTCGGCCAGCAGCGCGCTTTCGGCTTCCGCCACGGCCTGCATCACGGGCAGCCTGCCTTCGCCATCGAAGTAGATGCCGATGCTCAGGTTGACCTTGTCGGTCCTGGGATCTTGTTGAAAGCTTTCGTTGAGCGAAAGAATCGGGTCGCCTGGATAGGCATCGATATGTTCGAACATTGGATACTCTGGCTGGAGTGAGTTGTCGCCGGCGACCGGGCAGCGGGTCGCCGGGGGGTGCCTCTATTATGCCGATACGCCTGGCTGCAGGGCAGGAGCTGCGTTCTTCTGCCGCAAGCGGTAGCTCACGCCCAGTACCACCAGCCATGCCGGAATCAGGTACACGGAAAGGCGCAGCCCGGGTGTCAGGTACATCACGTACAAGATGCCCGCCAGGAAAGCCAGGCAGAGGTAGTTCGTGAACGGATAGCCCAGGCTCTTKAAGCGCGTCTCCTGCCGGGCCAGGCGCTTGTCGCGGCGGAACTTGAGGTGGATGATGCTGATCATCGCCCAGTTGATGATCAGTGCCGAGACCACCAGCCCCATCAGCAGCTCAAAGGCTTCGCCCGGCATGAAGTAGTTGATCGCCACGCACGCGGCGGTGGCCAGCGCGGAAACGCCCAGCGCGGCCAGCGGGATCCCGCGCTTGTTGACCTTCAGCAGCGCTTGCGGCGCGTTGCCCTGCCTGGCCAGGCCGTACAGCATGCGGCTGTTGCAGTACACGCCGCTGTTGTAGACCGACAGCGCGGCCGTCAGCACCACGGCGTTGAGCACCGTGGCCACGATCTCGCTGTTCATCGCATGGAAGATCAGCACGAAGGGGCTGCCGCCGGTGACGACCTTTTCCCACGGGTAGAGCGAAAGCAGTACGCCCAGCGCGCCGACGTAGAAGATCAGGATGCGATAGATCACCTGGTTGGTGGCCTTGGGAATGGTCTTTTCCGGGGCATCCGCTTCGGCCGCGGTAATACCGACCAGCTCCAGGCCGCCGAACGAGAACATGATCACCGCCATGGCCATGACCAGGCCGCTGATGCCGTTCGGGAAGAAGCCGCCGTGCTGCCACAGGTTGGCCACGCTCGCCTGCGGGCCGGCCGTGCCGGATGCCAGCAGGTAGCCGCCGAACACGATCATGCCGACGATGGCCAGGACCTTGACGATGGAGAACCAGAACTCCATCTCGCCGAATGACTTGACGCTCGACAGGTTGATGGCGTTGATCAGCAGGAAGAACGCCAGCGCGGAAATCCAGGTGGGAATATGCGGCCACCAGTACTGGACATAGATGCCCACCGCGGAAAGCTCCGCCATGCTGACCAGGATATAGAGCACCCAATAGTTCCAGCCCGACATGAAGCCGGCAAAGGAGCCGCAGTACTTGTTGGCGAAGTGGCTGAAGGAGCCGGCGACCGGTTCGTCCACCACCATCTCGCCGAGCTGGCGCATGATGAAGAAGGCGATGATGCCGGCCACCGCGTAGCCGAGCAGCACCGAGGGCCCCGCCATCTTGATGGTCTGGGCGATGCCCAGGAACAGGCCGGTGCCAATGGCGCCGCCTAGCGCGATCAGCTGGATATGGCGGTTTTTCAGGCCGCGCTTGAGTGTCTCTTCCGTGTTATGGGAAACCATGTTTGTGTCTCTACCCACTCTTTTGGAATGTGAGCCTGCGCCTCTTGCGTATTGCGTACTTGCGTACTGCAATTCGCGGGCGCTCTTGGCCAGGCACCGCCGGCGCGCAGTGTTGCTGCGGGCGCCGGACGGCGTTGTTGCGGTCAGTGCCTTGTGAGCCTCAGACCTTGAGCGTGCCGCGTTCGATCTGGTCGCGTTCCAGCGATTCGAAGAGCGCCTTGAAGTTGCCTTCGCCGAAGCCTTCGTCGCCCTTGCGCTGGATGAATTCGAAGAACACCGGGCCGAGCGCGGTCTTGGAGAAGATCTGCAGCAGCAGGCGCGCCTTGCCGCCTTCGGTGGTCCCGTCCATCAGGATGCCGCGCGCCTGCAGCTGGTCCACCGGCTGGCCGTGGCCCGGCAGGCGCTTTTCCAGTCCCTCGTAGTAGTAGTCGTTGGGCGCGGTCATCAGGGGGACACCGGCCATCTGCAGGTTGTCGATGACTTCGAGCAGGTTGTCCGTCAGGAAGGCGATGTGCTGGATGCCTTCGCCATTGAATGCCATCAGGAATTCCTCGATCTGGCCGGCGCCCTTGGACGATTCCTCGTTCAGCGGGATGCGGATCTTGCCGTCCKGCGCGGTCATGGCCTTGGAGGTCAGCCCGGTGTACTCGCCCTGGATGTCGAAGTAGCGGATCTCGCGGAAGTTGAAGAGCTTCTCGTAGAAGTTCGCCMAGTAGGCCATGCGGCCAYGGTAGACGTTGTGCGTCAGGTGGTCGATCAGGCGCAGGCCATGGCCCACCGGGCGGCGGTCCACGCCCTCGATGAATTCGAAGTCGATGTCATAGATGGACTTGCCGTCTTCAAAGCGGTCGATCAGGTACAGCGGCGCGCCGCCAATGCCCTTGATCGCGGGCAGGCGCAGCTCCATCGGKCCGGTGGCGATCTCCACCGGCTGGGCGCCCAGCTCCAGGGCGCGCGCATAGGCCTTGTGCGAATCCTTCACACGGAACGCCATGCCGCAGGCGCTCGGGCMATGCTCGGCCGCAAAGTAGGCCGCCGGGCTGTGCGGCTCGCGGTTGACGATGAAATTGACCTCGCCCTGGCGGTACAGCACCACGTCCTTGGAGCGATGGCGTGCCACCAGGCTGAAGCCCATCTGCTCGAACAAGGGTTCCAGAAGGTTGGGAGTGGGCGAGGCGAATTCCACGAATTCRAAGCCCATCAACTGCATCGGGTTTTCAAACAGATMGGCCATGGTGTGCTCAACGGAAAGTTTGGGGGACGAGGGAAATAATATTGCGGCTGTTGTGCGCCAACGCACCGGGGCGCAGCGTCAGGCACGTACGGTGCCGGCCTCGCGGCTCGCCATCCGTAACGTCAGTCTGGAACGAAGTTTATATTTCGCTCCGGTAAATAGGATTGCGTAGCCCACGCAGGCAAACCCTAGATCATGAGATAAAATTTCGTCATCCAAGGATAGATGGAAACAAAAGTGCAGACTCCTGAGCTTGATCGCATAGACCGCCGCCTGCTGGCTGCGCTGCAGGAAAACGGACGCGTGTCCAACCTCGAGCTGGCCGAGGCCATCCGCCTGTCGCCGGCCCAGACGCTGCGGCGGCATCGCCGCCTGGAGGAGGCCGGCATCATCAAGCGCTACGAGGCCCGGCTGGATTCCTCCAGCCTCGGGTTCGGCGTCATCGCCTTTATCCATGTCACGATGGAGCGGGGCCATATCCGGGACCTGTCGAAGTTCAAGAGCCTCGTCGCCGAGCTGGCGCAGATCCAGGAGTGTTTCTCCGTCACGGGAGATATCGACTACGTGCTGAAAGTGGTGGCGCGCGATCTCAAGTCGCTTTCGGATTTCCTGCTCGACACCCTGATGCGTATCCCGGGAGTAAGCGGGGTGAAGTCCAGCGTCTGCCTGGATGAGATCAAGTGCACCAGCGCAATGCCGCTGGAGCCCTGAGCGGCCCCGGGGCGGCCCCGGGCGCGGCGTCTTCCTGCCAGGAAGGGAAACGGTGCCGGCGCGGGCGCCACCCGGGCACTATGCTTGGATGAGATCCCTGCCTCACCCGCATCGTGCCCCCTGTCCCGGAAGCCGGCCGTCCCGTCATCCTGTTCGGCGCCTTCGATCGCCATAATTTCGGCGACCTGCTGTTGCCCCATATCGTCGCGCGCCAACTCGCGCACCCACTCGGGCACCCACTCGGGCACCGGCTGCCAGGCCAGCGGCTTTGCCATGCCGGCCTGGCATCGCGCAACCTGCTGCCGTATGGGGGACACAGGGTCAGTGCGCTGGCGCAGCTCGCCGCCCGGCCGGGCCTGCGCGCAGCGGACATCATCCATGCGGGGGGCGAGATTCTCTGCTGCGAAGCATGGGAGGCGGCCGTGATGCTGCAGCCGCCGGACGAGGCCGGGGCGGTGATCGCGCGGCTCGACGGCCGGCCAGTAGAGCGCCAGGCATGGACGCGCAGTGTGCTGGGCGTGGCGGACCTGGCTCCGTACGTACTGCCGCAAGGCCTGTTCCCCCACGCCCGGCGCGTGATCTATAACGCCGTGGGCGGTGTCGGGCTGGACCGGCGCGACCCGGCCATGCGGGCCGAGGTGCTGGGCAAGCTGGGCGCCGCGGCATATGTCAGCGTGAGAGACGACATGACCCGGCGCATCCTGCAGGCCAACGGCGTGGCAGCCCGCCTGGCGCCGGATCCCGCGGTCATGGTGGCGGAGCTGTTCGGCGCGCGCATCCGCCAGCGCGCCCGCCGCGGTGAAGTCGCGCGGGTGATCGCGGCATTCCCGCGGGGCTATCTTGCCGTGCAGTTCAGCGCGGACTTCGGCGACGATGACACGCTCGACGCGCTCGCCGGCCAGCTCGGGAGCGCCGCGCGCGCAACGGGTCATGGCGTGGTGCTGTTCCGCGCCGGCGCCGCGCCCTGGCACGACGACCTCGCCTGCTACCGGCGCCTGGCGCAACGCATGGGCCCGCCGGCGCCGTACCTGTTCMGTTCCCTCGACATCTGGGACATCTGCGCCCTGATCGCGCATAGCCGCGGCTTTGCCGGCAGCAGCCTGCACGGGCGCATCGTGGCGATGGYGTTCGCCCTKCCGCGCCTGAGCCTCATGCGTCCGGGGCAGGAACCGGGCACCAGCAAGCAGGCCGCGTTCGCCGGCACATGGGAGCCGCCCGGCGCCCCGCCCGCGGTGGCGGTGCGGGAGCTTGCCGATGGTATCGGCGCGGCGCTGGCACCGGCGCGCGCGCGCATGGCGCAGACGGCGCGCGAGCTGGTCGCGGCATACCGCCAGAGTGCCGTGGCCGACTGAAAAAGGGCAGCGACGGGCTTCGTGCGTCGCATGAAACACACGGGGATGCTGTATAACCGGCGTGGCCCGGTTTCCACTCCCGCCATGCATGTTCCGCGTCCGCCTTTCTCCATCGGATTCGCCGTGCCGGTGCCCGGCTTTGGCCGCTGGCGGGCGCCTTAGGGCAAAATCCGGACCTGAGAGGCCCGGCGTGGCCAAAAACACAAGACGCCGACACCCTGCTCGCGCTCCGGTGCCCGGATCGCATGAGCCCGCGGGGTTGTATGGCGTCGCCAGGGGACAGCTCGTCCTTTAACAGAGCACACAGGAGCTTTTTTGATGACCGACTMGAACGCGAACCTATCTTTGCTCGGCAGGATCTCTCTTGCCGTCGGCACGTTCTTCACCATCCTTGGCGATGGCAAATTCGCCAGCGGCGTGCAGCGCCTGCGCGACGGGGAGGGCTTTGCCCCGGCAGCCCCGGCGCCGGTATCGGCCCCGGTGGCAACCCCTGCGCCAGCCCCGCAGGCTGCCGCACCCGCGCTGAAGGAGGCGAGCCCGGCCGCGGCGCTCCAGCTGCTGGGCCTGCTCCAGCGCGACGCGCGCTTTATCGACTTCATCGAGGAAGACATCGCCGGCTACACCGACACGGAAATCGGTGCCGCCGCCCGCCTCGTGCACGATGGCTGCCGCGCGGTGCTGCGCGAGCACTTCACCATCCGGCCGGTGCGCGAGGAAGCCGAGGGCAGCCGCGTGACGCTGGCCGACGGCTTCKACGCCACCGCCATCCGCCTGACCGGCAACGTGGTAGGCAGCGCGCCGTTCAACGGCAGCATCAGTCACCGCGGCTGGCGGGTCGCGGAAGTCCGTCTTCCGCGCCTGGCCGAACGCCATGACGCCACCGTGATCGCCCCCGCCGAGGTCGAGCTATGAGCGAAGCACGCTACTCCATCGGCATCGACCTGGGCACCACCCATAGCGCGCTCTCCTACGTCGACCTCGCTGCCAGCGACGGCGAGAAGACCAGCCACGGTTTCCTGCCCATCACGCAACTCACCGCGCCGGGCGCCCTCGAAGACCTCGGTCTGCTGCCCTCGTTTCTCTACCTGCCGCACCCAAGCGAACTCGCCCCGGGCGACCTGGCCCTGCCGTGGAACGCGGCACGGGACTTCGCGGTCGGCGAGCTGGCGCGCAGCCGCGGCGCGGCCACGCCGATCCGCCTGGTGTCGAGCGCGAAAAGCTGGCTGTGCCACCCCGGCGTGGACCGCCGCGCGGCCATCCTGCCAAACGACGCACCGCCCGAAGTGACGCGCGTCTCGCCGCTCGAGACCTCCGTGCGCTATCTGACGCATCTGCGCGAAGCCTGGGACCACGCGCATCCCGAGGCGCCGTTCGGCGAGCAGGAGATCACGGTCACGATTCCCGCATCGTTCGACCCGGCAGCCCGGGAATTGACGGCCGAGGCGGCCGAGGCGGCCGGCTATGCACGCATGACCCTGCTGGAGGAGCCCCAGGCTGCGCTCTACAGCTGGATCCAGAACAGCGCTGGCCACTGGCGCAAGCAGGTCAGGGTCGGCGACATCATCCTCGTCGTGGATGTCGGCGGCGGCACCACCGACCTTTCGCTGATCGCCGTGGTCGAGCGCGAAGGCAACCTCGAGCTGCACCGCGTTGCCGTGGGCGAACACATCCTGCTCGGCGGCGACAATATGGATCTCGCGCTCGCCCACGTGGTGGCGCGCAAGCTGGCGGCCCAGGGCACGCAGGCCGATCCGTGGCAGCTGCGCGCGCTCACCTATGCCTGCCGCGCCGCCAAGGAAACGCTGCTTTCCGACCCGGATACGGATGCCGTGCCCCTGGTCGTGCCGAGCCGCGGCGCCAAGCTGATCGGGGGCTCGATCCGCACGGAGCTGACGCGCGCCGAACTGACCCAGACGATCCTGGAAGGGTTCTTCCCGCCAGCGCAGGCTTCGGCCCGCCCGGTGAGCCGGGCCCGCGCCGGCCTGACGCAACTTGGCCTGCCGTATGCGCAGGACGCCGCCATCACGCGGCACCTGGCCGCGTTCCTGGGCCGCCAGGTTGCCGCGCTCGCCGAACTCGAAGGCTTGCCGGGCACCTTGCCCGAGGGAGCGACCTTCCTGCATCCCACCGCCGTTCTCTTCAATGGCGGCGTGTTCAAGTCGGACCTGCTGGCAGGCCGCATCCTGCAGACGCTCAATGGCTGGCTCGCCGCGGAAGGCGCGGCGCCGGCGCGCCAGCTCGAAGGCGCCGACCTGGACCTGGCGGTGGCGCGCGGCGCCGCGTACTACGGCTACGTGCGGCGCGGCAAGGGAGTGCGCATTCGTGGCGGCACCGCGCGTGCCTACTATATCGCCGTGGAATCCTMGATGCCMGCCGTCCCCGGTTTCGAGCCGCCGGTGCAGGCGCTGTGCGTGGCGCCGTTCGGCATGGAGGAGGGCACCGAGGCTGCCTTGCCGCCACAGGAGTTCGGCCTGGTGGTGGGCGAGCCCGTGCACTTCCGTTTCTTCGGCTCGTCGGTGCGCCGCCAGGACCAGGTCGGCACCCTGCTTGACTACTGGCCGCCGGAGGAATTGCAGGAGCTCGACGAGATCCAGGCCACGCTGCCATCCGAAGGACGAACCCCGGGCGAAGTGGTGCCGGTCAAGTTGCACGCGCGGGTCACCGAGGCCGGGACGCTGGAGCTGGAAGCCGTGCCCMGCGGCAGCGGCGAGCGCTGGAAGGTCGAGTTCGACGTGCGCGGCAACGCYAGCGCCAATGCCTGAGTGAGATGAAGCAGTACATCGTCGGCATTGACCTTGGCACCAGCAACACGGTGGTCGCCTATGCGCAGGCGGGGTCGGAGGATATCCGCGTCTTCGACATCGACCAGCTGGTCGGGCTGGGGGAGGTCGCCGCGCGGCCCCTCCTGCCCTCCGTGCGTTATCACGCGGCGCCCGGGGAGCTKAGCGCGGGCGACCTGCAACTGCCCTGGCAACAAACCGTGAGCGCCGGGGCGCGCCGGACCGTGATCGGGCGCCTTGCTTCCACCCTGGGCGCGCAGGTGCCCGGCAGGCTCGTGGCCAGCGCGAAGAGCTGGCTGTCGCATGCTTCGGTCGACCGGACCGCGCCAATCCTGCCCTGGGGGGCGGAAGAGGAGGTCGGCAAGATCTCGCCGGTCGCCGCCAGCGCCAGCTATCTGGCCTACGTGCGCACGGCATGGAATCATCGCTTTCCCGATGCCCGGCTCGAAGAACAGGACGTGGTGCTCACCGTGCCTGCCTCGTTCGACGAAGGCGCGCGCGCGCTGACGCTGGAGGCGGCGCGCCTGGGCGGGCTGCCCGCGCTGCGCCTGCTGGAGGAGCCGCAAGCTGCGTTCTACGACTGGCTGTTCCATCATCGCCGCAGCCTGGACGCGGACCTGGCGCAAACGCGCCTGGTGCTGATCTGCGACGTGGGCGGCGGCACGACCGACCTTACCCTGGTCAAGGTCGAGATGCAGGACGGCCAGCCGCAGCTCACGCGCATCGGCGTCGGCAATCACCTGATGCTCGGTGGCGACAATATGGATCTCGCCCTGGCGCATCTTGTCGAAGCGCGCCTGGGCAGCGGGCAGGAGCGGCTGTCGGCGGCCAGCCTGTCCCAGCTGGTCGCGCGCTGCCGYGCCGCCAAAGAGCAGATGCTCGGCGCGCAGGCGCCGGACTCGGTCACGGTGACGCTGCTGGGCGCGGGCTCCCGGCTGATCGGCGGGGCGCGCTCGGTGGAAGTCACGCGGCAGGAGATCGAGCAGCTCATCGTCGATGGCTTCTTCCCCGTGGTGTCGTCCGGCGAAAGGCCGGGGCGCGCACGGGGCGCCATTGTGGAGTTCGGCCTGCCGTATGCGGCCGATCCGGCCGTCACGCGGCACGTGGCGGCCTTCCTGGGCCAGCACGCGGCCCAGTCGAAGACAGCACTGGACGCGCCGCAGGCGCAGGGCGCGGCCTTGCCGATGCCCGACACCCTGCTGCTCAACGGCGGCGTGTTCCGCGCCGAAGCCCTGGCGGGGCGCATCGCCGGGACCCTGGGCACGTGGCGCGGGGCGCCCCTGCAGATACTGCATAACGCGGATCCCGACGTGGCCGTCGCCCGTGGCGCGGTCGCGTACGCGCGCGCGCGCACCGGGCATGCCCCGCGCATCGGCGGAGGTTCGCCGCGCAGCTACTTCCTCGTTCTCGACGATGGCGCGCCGGGGCAGCAAGGGATCTGCCTGCTGCCGCGGGGCACGGAAGAGGGGCACGAAATCCAGCTCAGGGATCGTGCATTCGCTCTGCGGCTCGGGCACCCGGTGCGTTTCCACTTGGTTTCCTCCGTTGCCGACACGGCGTATGCGCCCGGTGAGCTGACCGACCTGTCGACGGGCGACTTCGTTCGCCTGCCGCCGATCGCCACCGTCGTGCAACCGCATGGCACCAGCGGGCCACGGGAAACGCCCGTGCAGCTCACCACGTCGCTGACCGAGGTAGGCACGCTGGAGGTCCACTGCATCGAGATTGCCGATGCCTCGCACCGGTGGCGGCTCGAATTCCAGTTGCGCGGCAATGGCGCGGAAGCGGCCACGCCCACGCCCGCGGATACGGCGCACCCGTCCCTGGCGCAAGCCGTCGACACGATCGAGCGCACCTTTGGCGCGCGCTCCCAGGAGGTCGGGCCCAAGGAAGTCAAGCGCATGCGCGCGCAGCTCGAGCAACTGCTGGGCACGCGCGAGCGCTGGGACAGCGCGTTGCTGCGCGAGCTGTTCGGCGCGTTCTGGGAGCGCGCGCGGCGTCGGCGGCGTTCGGCCGACCATGAGCGCCTGTGGCTGAACCTGGCCGGCTATTGCGTGCGTCCGGGCTTCGGCTACCCGCTCGACGACTGGCGGGTCGGGCAGCTCTGGTCGCTGTACGAGCAGGGGATCCAGTACGTCAATGAAAGCCAGGTCTGGTCGGAGTGGTGGACGCTGTGGCGACGCGCGGCTGGCGGCCTGGACGAGAGCGCGCAGTTGCGCTTGCTGGACGACATGGCCTTTTACCTGCAGCCGCCCGGCAGCTCGCGCTATAAGCGGCCCGCCGGGCCCGCAAGGGCGGGGTACGCCGATATGGTGCGCCTTGCCGGATCCCTCGAGCAGATCCCGGCCGATCGCAAGATCGAGGTCGCGGAATGGCTGCTGGCCCGTTTGCGCAAGCCTTCGGAAAACAGCCAGGGCTGGTGGGCGGTGGGCCGCATCGGGGCGCGCCGGCCGTTCTATGGCAGCGCGCACAGCGTGGTGCCGGCCGAGGTTGCCGCGCGGTGGCTGGACGCCATCCTTGCACTCGACTGGAAGAAGGTCGAGCCGGCCGCGTTCGCCGCCGTCCAGATCGCGCGCATGACAGGCGACCGCTCCAKGGACCTGCCTGCCGAGACCCGGGCGAGCGTCGTGCGCCGGCTCGAAGCCGCCAACGCGCCGCAAAGCTGGATCGCCATGGTCCGCGAAACGGTGGAGCTCGACGAAGCCGACGAAGGCAGGGTCTTCGGCGAATCGCTGCCCGCCGGGTTGAAGCTGATCCTGGGGTGAGCCCGGACAGGGGGGGCGCGCCAGGGATCGCTTTTCCCGCCACTTCATCCGGCTAGCGCGCGGCAGGCCCCGGTGCATGCGCGCACGGGGCATGCGCCGCGGCCCCAGGATGTCGTTTGCATGTAACATGCGCCGACGCATCTGCCAAAGGAGGGGGAATGTCGAGAGTTCGGTTTTTGCTGGTCGCCGCGATAGCGGCTCAATGGCTTGCCGGATGTGCGAGCGGCGTCAGTCCTGAGTCCATTCAGGCCAGGGAGCCAAAGCGCATCCATTCCGCGGCCAGCACGGCCAGCCTGGTGATGTGCCTGAAGGGCCGGCTAGGCGACGACGCCAATGTGGTGTCCTATTCAGAGCCGGGCCGGGTGGATATCCGGGTCGGGCGTGCCGACAACTCGGAGTACCGCTACTTTCACCTGATCAGTCTGCGCCGGGCACAGGACGGTACCGATGTCGAAATCCGCAGCGCCGATGAGTGGCATCCCCTGATCAGCGCCGGGCGCATCAGCGGCATGGTGGAAGACTGCGTACCGGCCAAGGCGCGCTGAGCCAAAGCATGGCCGGCATTTGCGCCGTCATTGCTGCTTCGCGGACAGGATATGCTCCTGCAATCGCGACAGCTCCAGCGCGATGCCGCCGGGAAAGCCCTGGCGCCCGCCACGCTTGTCGATCAGCAGGTCGCCGACATAGCCCGACAAGGCATCCGGGCTGGCCGCCAGCATCGCCAGCTGGTTGCCGATGCGCGGATAGTGGCGGCACAGTTCCAGCGGTCGCGCCGCGGGCGGCAGCGACGCCAGCCATCTGAGCGCGGCGGCCGCGAGGGTATGCGTGTCAGGAGATGCCGGGTCGCGCATGTCCTCCCAGTCTCGTTGGGTTTGCGCGGGCCCGGCACCGTCCAGTATTTGCTTCGCCTCCTCGACGGAGACGAACTCGAAAGAGAGGGATTCCATGCCAGCTCCGGATTGAAGACTGCCGGGCGTCATGCGCCGGCGGCGGCCATTCTACCGGTTACGGCAATTCGGACTCGTTCTTTACCCCAGGCTTTTYCACGCCTTGCCCGGCTGGCTGGCGCCTCGGCGGACGCAGTGGCGCATCGCCGGCCTTGCGGCGCCGCGGGGGCTGGCTTGCGTATCGCCGGCTGCCCGTGCGGAATGCTCGCCAGCGGCAGCCACGGCGAGGCTCTGCGTCTCGTCCGCGGCCATGCCGGCCGGCTGGCGTCACTTCGGCGTGGGCATATGCAGCTGACCGTCGTCGCCGAGCACCAGGCCTTGCCAGGTGGCGGGCTTGCCCGACAGTTCCCAGGCCGCGATCTGCACCGGCGTCCTGCCGATGCCGCCTTTCACGGTCTTCATTGCCTCGCGGTCGAGTTCTTCGGCGGCGGGAAGGTCTTTGATTTCGAGCGTGTCCATGATGGTTCTCCGTGAGTTGTCATGTTGGTAGCGGGCAAGCATTCTTGCCCGGCCGTCCATGACAACGCATCGTCCGTGCCGAAGGCGCGGAAGCCATCTTTTGTGGCGGATGCCCGCCCTGGCGGGGGGTGGCGGCAGGTTTGAGCGGCCGCACAGTCGGGGCGCGCCCGACAGGCGCGGGCGCGGTGGTGGGTCATGCCCGACAGCGCGGTGCGCCGGCGGACCTCAGGACAAATTGGCGCGAAAGAACGCCGCAGTCCTGTCGTTGGCGGCCTGCGCCGAAGCCGCATCGAAATGCACGCCCTTGTTGCGCGCGAACGCGTGCGAGCAGCCGGGGTAGGTGTGTATCTCGAGATTCGCCTTGCCGGACAGCGCGGCGACGATCTGCGTCCAGGTCTCGCGGGGCACGAATTCGTCTTCTTCCGCGATATGCATCAGCACCGGCTGGCGGATATCGCCGGCCTCGCCGAGGTACTTGTCGATATTGACGCCGTAGTACACCGTCACGGCATCCGCGTCGGTGCGCGCCGCCGTGAGAAAGGCCAGCAGCCCGCCCAGGCAATAGCCCACCGCGCCGATCTTGCCGCCGGCGCCGTCCAGCGCGCGCGTGTATTTGATGGTGGCGTCGATATCCTTCACGCCCGCCGGCACGTCGAAGGCGGTATAGAGCTTGAGCGCCTTGTCCCATTCGGCCTGGGTGGCGTCGGTCAGTTCCACGCCAGGCTCCTGCCGCCAGTAGAGATCGGGGCAGATGGCGATATAGCCCTGCGCGGCGAAGTCGTCGCAGGTCGTGCGCATGTCCGCGTTGATGCCAAAGATCTCCTGGATCACCACGATCGCCGGCGCCTTCGTCGCCATTGCCGGTCGCGCCAGGTAGGCAGCGAATGTCCCGTCCGTCGTCTTTACCGTCACCATTTCGCCCATTGCCGTGCTCCCAAGTGAATTTCGGGGCGGCCGCCCCGGTTTGCCGACCCGCGCATGCGAAATAGGATTATTGGCGGCGCGCGCCGGAGCGCAAGGACAATCCGGTTCCTGCCGCCAGCTTCGTCCCTGTGGATGGCTGTATTGCAATTAACGGCCTGGAGACAGCGACAACTTCAGAGGTCGCCGGCCGCTTGCGGCCGGCACCGCGGCAGGGCAGGATGTGCGCTGTTCCATCCCGAATCGCAATCCCAGGCCTTTTATCCCAGCCTGACACCAACTCCAACGCCAACACCAACAGGAGACGMCATGGCGTACATGCTGCTGATMGTCGAACCCACTGGCCAGCGCGCCGAGCGCACCGATGACGAAGGCCGCCAGGCCTACGCCAGCATGCTGCAGTTCGCCGGCCGCCTGACCGAGCGCGGTGTGCTGCTGGGCTGCAATTCGCTCACCTCGGACAGCAACGGCGTGCGCGTGAAGGTGCGCGAAGGCCGCCGCGACCTGCTGGATGGCCCGTTCGCCGAGGCCAAGGAAATGATCGGCGGCTATTTCCTGCTCGATTGCGCCACGCAGGACGAGGCCATTGCCATTGCGGCCGAATGCCCGGCCGCGGCCTGGTGCGCGGTCGAAGTCCGCGAAGTGGGGCCGTGCTTTACCTGAGGCCTTGCGTGCGCAGGGAGGGCGGCTAGGTAGTTACCCGTAGGCGACGGATTTTTTCGCTGCGCATGTCGATCTGGCCGCGCCTGGCTCGTCGTGCCGGTATGAACCACGGAACAGGCCAGCCCCGCTGGCGCCCGGCCGACAAACCTACCAAGGAGCGATGCGATGCGATTCATGATCCTGGTGAAAGGCACGCAAGGCAGCGAAGCCGGCGCGATGCCGGACGAAAGCCTCTTTGCCGCCATGGCGACCTACCACGAGCAACTGGCCAAGGCCGGCGTGCTGCTCGATGCCGCCGGGCTCAAGCCTAGCTCGGCCGGCTGGCGCGTGCGCTACGCCGWTGGCCGGCGCACGGTGATCGACGGTCCCTTCGCGGAGGCCAGGGAGGTGGTGGCGGGCTACACCCTGATCCAGGTACGCAGCCGCGAGGAAGCGATGGAATGGGCGCGGCGTTTCCCCGCCCCGCACGGCGAGATGGCCGACGGCGAGATCGAGGTGCGGCCGCTGTTCGAGCTGGAAGACTTCGAGCCCGGCCCCTCGGTGGACCGCTTCCGCGACCTCGGCGTGGGCCAGCACTGAGCCCGCATCCATCGTCAGGCCACTGCCAACCCCGTTCCGGAATCGCCATCATGCTCAAGCCCATCCTGCTGACCGCCGCGGCCCTGATTGCCCTGGTGCTGATCTACGCCGCTACGCGGCCCGATACCTTCCGCGTCGAACGCAGCGCCAGCGTCAAGGCGCCGCCGGACCAGGTATTCGCGATGATCAACGATCTCCACAACTTCAACCAGTGGAACCCCTGGGCGAAGAAAGACCCGGCCATCAAGGGCACCTACGCCGGCACGCCCAGCGGGCAGGGTGCAGCCTATGCCTGGGAAAGCGGCAAGGTCGGCACGGGCCGCATGGAGATCGTGGAGACGACACCGTCGTCGCGCGTGGCCATGCGCCTGGATTTCATCAAGCCGTTCGAAGCGCACAACGACGTGCAGTTCACGCTCAAGCCCGAAGCCGGTGCCACGCGCGTGACCTGGTCGATGCAAGGGCCCGTGCCTTACCTCGCCAAGCTGATGCACATGGTCTTCGATATGGACCGCATGGTAGGCAAGGATTTCGAGGACGGGCTCGGCAACCTGAAGGCGCTGGCCGAGGCGAAKACCGCCATCTGAACCCGCTTGCGGCGACAGCGAACGGCGACGAACGACGACGAACGACGACGAACAAGGCTGGMGACGAAGACCATAAGGACCAATCATGCACAAGCAAATCTACCTGAACCTTGCGGTGGCCGACCTGCAACGCTCGATGGCCTTCTTCAAGGGTCTCGGCTTCGCCTTCAATCCGCGTTTCACCGATGACAACGCGGCCTGCATGGTCATCGGCGAGAACATCTACGCCATGCTGCTGACCCATGAATTCTTCAAGGGCTTCACCACGCGCTCGCTGTGCGACACCACGCAAAGCACCGAAGTGCTGATCTGCATTTCCTGCGAAAGCCGTGCCGAGGTGGACGCGCTCGTCGCCAGGGCGGTGGCGGGCGGAGCCACCGCCGCGCGCGCGCCGCAGGACCACGGCTTCATGTACAGCCACGGCTTCGACGACCTGGACGGCCATATCTGGGAGCTGATGTACATGGAACCGCAGGCCGCGGACGAGGCGTGAGCGTCCGGGGCTCCAGGATGACGGCGACAACTCCGGCGCATCGCGCGATCGAGACCGTATGGCGCATCGAGTCCGCCAAGGTCATTGCCCACGTGGCGCGCGTGGTGCGCGACGTGGGCCTTGCCGAGGAACTGGCGCAGGACGCGCTGCTGGCAGCGCTGGAGCACTGGCCGCAAACCGGGGTGCCCGACAATCCCGGCGCGTGGCTGATGACCACGGCCAGGCACCGCGCGCTGGACTACCTGCGCCAGCAGGCCCTGCACGCGCGCAAGCACGAGCAGATCGGCCATGACCTCGATGCGCTGGAGGCACACGTAGTGCCGGACTTTGTCGATGGGCTCGATGCGGCCCGCCAGGACGATATCGGCGATGACCTGTTGCGCCTGGTCTTCACCGCCTGCCACCCGGTGCTGTCCACCGACGCGCGGGTGGCCATGACGCTGCGCCTGCTCGGCGGCCTGACCACGGACGAGATCGCGCGCGCCTTCCTCACACCCGAACCCACCATCGCCCAGCGCATCGTGCGCGCCAAGCGCACGCTCGGCGCGGCGCGGGTGCCGTTCGAGGTGCCGGGGCCGGAAGCACGCACGCTACGGCTGGCGTCGGTGCTGGAGGTGATCTACCTGATCTTCAACGAAGGCTATTCCGCCACCGCCGGCAGCGACTGGATGCGCCCCGCGCTGTGCGAAGAAGCGCTGCGTCTGGGCCGCACGCTGGCCGCGCTGATGCCGCACGAAAGCGAGGTKCACGGCCTGGTGGCGCTGATGGAGATCCAGGCCTCGCGCACGCATGCACGGGTGGATGCGCAGGGCAGGCCGGTATTGCTGCTGGACCAGGACCGCGCCCGGTGGGACCGCCTGCTGATCCGGCGCGGCTTGCATGCGCTGGAACGCGCGCAGGAACTGGGCGGGGCGCTCGGCCCCTACGCATTGCAGGCCGCGCTGGCCGCATGCCACGCGCGCGCAGCGAGCGCGGCCGAGACCGATTGGGAACAGATCGCCGCGCTCTACGATGCGCTGGCCCAGGTGGCGCCGTCGCCCGTGGTGGAGCTGAATCGCGCGGTGGCGGTCGGCATGGCCTTCGGCCCCGCGGCCGGGCTGGAGATCGTCGATGCGCTCGCGGCTGAGCCGTCGCTGGCCAGGTACCACTTGCTGCCCAGCGTGCGCGGCGACCTGCTGTTCAAGCTMGGCCGCCGCGGCGAGGCGCGCGTCGAGTTCGAGCGCGCCGCCGGCATGACGCGCAACGAGCGCGAGCGCGAATTCCTGCTGGAGCGCGCCCGGGAGGCGGGCGCGCCACGCGCCTGAGACTCAGTGCGCCGCGTTCTGGCGCGGCATGCGCTTGTACACCAGCAGGCGCCCCTTGTAGGCTTCTCCTTCCGCCCCGGCAGGGCGGTCGAGCCGCTGCTCCTCCAGCGAGAACCCCAGCGCCGCCATCCACCGGTTGAAGGCGGGGCGGTTGCCGCGGTCCGGATCGACGATCCACACTTCCGCCGMCGGGCTGGCGTGGCGTTCGATAAAGCGGGCGAGCTTGCCGTCGGTGTCGCGCTCATAGAGCAGGTCGCTGCCGATGATCAGGTCGAACAGGCCTTGAACGTCGGGCACGCCGGGCAGGCTGGGGTCGCTGCCGTCTGCCGCGCCCCAATGCCCGTGCCGGTATTTCATCGGCGGCAGGCCGTTGAGGCGCGCGTTCTCCTCGAGGAAGGGGCCCGCCATCGGGTGGCAGTMGCTGGCGGTCACATCGGCCCCGCGACGGTGCGCGACCAGGCTGGCCAGCGCCGTGCCGCAGCCGAGTTCCAGGATGCGCTCGGCGGGGTCCACCGGGCGTGTTGCGATGCGTGCCGCCAGCAGCGCGCCGGACGGCCACAACATGCCGAACAGTGGCCAGGAGGCGGAAGAAATGCCCATGCGCTCGGCGTCGCCGTCCGGGTCKTGGAATTGCTGCTTGTCCAGCAGGCAGCGAATGACCAGGTCGGGCACGCCCGTGATGGCAACGCGCTCTTGCTTGGTTTGATACCCGGGCATTGGAGAGGGGGAGGCCGGGAACCGGCCCCGCTAGAGGAGGGAGAGCGGGCAGTATGCCCGAAATGTGCCGCCGCGGCCCGGAGTTCGCTGCCGGCCGCGCGGAAAAGGAACCTTTCAGGCACCTGCGGGTGCGCGGGCAGGCCCGCAAGCGCAGCAAGCGCCCGGCGCGGTGCCCGGCACTTGCTCTTACGCTTGTTTTCGCGCTTGTTCCCGCGTTTGTCCCCGCGCTTGTCCCCGCATCAACCCGGAGCATCCTCCAGCGTGACCAGTTGCGCGCCGTCCTGCACCTGGTCGCCCACGGCGTACAGCACMTCCTGCACMACGCCGTCGGTAGGCGCGGTCAGGGTGTGCTCCATCTTCATCGCCTCCATCACGATCAGCGGGTCGCCCTTGCCGATCGTGGCACCGGCCTGGACCATCACCGCGATGATGCGGCCCGGCATCGGCGCCACCAGCTTGCCGCCCTCGGCGTCGCCGCCGCCCGCGTGCGCCAGCGGATCGATCAGGTCGAGCCGGGTCTGACGGTTGCCGCTGAACACGTAGATCGCATCGCCCTCGAGGTGGGTGCTGCCCTTGACCGTGCGCTCGCCCAGGTCGATCGCATGGCTGCCGCCGGCGCTGGCCACGCGCAAGGGCACGGTGTGGTCGCCCACCGTCAGCCATTGCCGCGTGCCGTCGCTGCGCACGCTGGCGACGGTCTCGCCGTCGCCGCTGCGCAGGCGGTACTGGCTGGTGGCCTCGCCGTTCAGGCGCCAGGCGCCACCATGCTGCCACGGCGAATGCGCATCGGCCGGGTCCACGCGCCGGGTGCGCGCCTGCTCGTCGAGCAGCGCCGCCACGGCCAGCGCGATGCCATCCATGCCCACCGGCGCGGCAGGCGGAAACAATGCCGCCTGGTTGCGCTCGATCAGCCCGGTATCCAGGTCGGCCTTGGCAAACGCCTGCGAGGTCACCAGTCGCTGCAGGAAGGCGATATTCGTGGACAGGCCCACCACGTGGTATTCGGCCAGCGCCTGTGCCATGCGTGCCAGCGCTTCTTCGCGGTCGCGGCCCCATACGATCAGCTTGGCGATCATGGGGTCGTAGTACGGGCTGATGGTGTCGCCCTCGCGCACGCCCGAATCKATGCGCACGCCGGCCGGCGCGCCATGGTCCTGGCCGCGCTCGAACTGCACTGCCGCCGGCGTGCGCAGGTAGCGCAGCGTGCCGGTGGACGGCAGGAACTGCTTGTCCGGGTTCTCGGCATAGACACGCGCCTCCAGCGCATGGCCGTGGATGCGCAGCTGATCCTGCTTCAGCGGCAGCGGCTCGCCGGACGCCACGCGCAGCTGCCACTCCACCAGGTCCTGCCCGGTGATCATCTCGGTCACGGGATGCTCGACCTGCAGGCGGGTGTTCATCTCCATGAAATAGAAGGAGCCGTCCTGGTTGGCGATGAACTCCACCGTGCCGGCACCCACGTAGCCCACCGCCTGCGCCGCGGCCACCGCCGCCTCGCCCATGGCGCGCCGGCGCTCCTCGCTCATGCCAGGCGCCGGCGCTTCTTCCAGCACCTTCTGGTGGCGCCGCTGCACCGAGCAATCGCGCTCGAACAGGTAGACGCAGTTGCCATGCGTGTCGGCGAACACCTGGATTTCGATATGGCGCGGGCGCGTGAGGTATTTCTCCACCAGTACCTTGTCGTCGCCGAAGCTGGCCGAGGCCTCGCGCTTGACCGACGCCAGCGCCGCCTCGAACCCGTCGCCGCCTTCCACCACGCGCATGCCCTTGCCGCCGCCGCCGGCGCTGGCCTTKAGCAGCACGGGGTAGCCGATGCGGTCCGCTTCGCGGCGCAGCAGCGCCGGGTCCTGGTCCTCGCCGTGATAGCCGGGCACCAGCGGCACCGCGGCCTTTTCCATCAGTTGCTTGGCCGCGCTCTTGCTGCCCATGGCGCGGATGCTGGCCGCCGGCGGCCCGATGAAGACCAGGCCCGCGGCCGCGCAGGCCTCGGCGAAGCCGTCGTTCTCCGACAGGAAGCCGTAGCCCGGGTGGACCGCCTGGGCGCCGGTGGCCTTGGCCACCTCGATGATGTGCTCGCCGCGCAGGTAGCTGTCGCGCGCCGCCGCGCCGCCGATATGCACTGCCTCGTCGCACAGCGCCACGTGGCGCGCGCCGGCGTCGGCGTCCGAGTAGACCGCCACCGTGCGGATGCCGAGGCGGCGGCAGGTGGCCGCTACGCGGCAGGCGATTTCGCCGCGGTTGGCGATGAGGATCTTGTTGAACATGGTGGTGGTTCCTTGTCTCGGAGACTTGTTTTAGGCTGTTCGGTGCGGTTCTCGGGGCGCTGGCCGACCCTTAGCTAGGCTTCCAGGCCGGCGCCCGCTTTTCCAGGAAAGACCTCACGCCCTCGCGCCCTTCTTCCGAGGCGCGGATCGCGGCAATCCGCTCGGCGGTATCCGCGAGCAGGTCGTCGTCGATCATGCGCCCGGCCACTTCCTGCACCAGGCGCTTGCTTTCGCGCACGGCGTTCGGGCTGTTGGCCACCAGAGCGGCGGCCAGTTCAGCCACCTTGGCATCCAGGCCTTCGGCCGGCACCACCGCATGCGCGAAGCCCAGGCGCAGCGCTTCGGCCGCGCCGAAGCGCTCGGCCGTGATGAAGTAGCGGCGCGCGGCCTGCTCGCCCATGGCGCGGATCACGTAGGGGCTGATGGTGGCCGGCAGCAGGCCAAGGCGCGCTTCCGACAGGCAGAAGGTCACGCCTTCGGCCGCCACCGCGATATCGCAGGCAGCCACCAGGCCCACGCCGCCGGCGTAGGCGTCGCCGTGGATGCGCGCGATCACCGGCTTCGGGCAGGCCCAGATGGTGTGCAGCATCTGCGCCAGCGTCATMGCATCGGACCGGTTCTCGTCGTGCGAGTAGCCGGCCATCTTCTTCATCCAGTTCAGGTCGGCGCCGGCGCAGAAGGCCGGGCCATTGCCGGCCAGCACGATGGCGCGCACCGAGGGCTCGCTGCCCAGCGCGCGGAAGGCGCCGGTCAGCTCGGCGATCACGGTTTCGTTGAAGGCGTTGCGCACGTCGGGCCGGTTCAGCGTGACGGTGGCCACGTGCTGCGCGGTGGTGACGGTGAGGGTGGTGAATTCCATTTCGGTGTCCTGTAGCGGTGCGTGGGCGTGGGGCAGGGCGTTACATGCGGAACACGCCGAACTTCATCTCGCCGATCGGCGCGTTGAGGCTGGCCGACAGGCCCAGGCCCAGCACCGTGCGCGTCTGCGCSGGGTCGATCACGCCGTCGTCCCACAGCCGCGCGCTGGCGTAGTAGKGGTGGCCCTGGTGCTCGTACTGGTCGCGGATCGGCTGCTTGAACTTGTCTTCTTCCTCCGCGCTCCAGCTGCCGCCCCTGGCTTCGATGCCGTCGCGGCGCACGGTGGCCAGCACGCTGGCGGCCTGCTCGCCGCCCATCACGGAGATGCGGGCGTTCGGCCACATCCACAGGAAGCGCGGCGAATACGCGCGCCCGCACATGCCGTAGTTGCCCGCGCCGAACGAGCCGCCGATGATCACGGTGAACTTCGGTACTTGCGCCGTGGCCACGGCCGTCACCATCTTGGCGCCGTTGCGGGCGATGCCTTCGTTCTCGTACTTGCGGCCCACCATGAAGCCGGTGATGTTCTGCAGGAACACCAGCGGGATCTTGCGCTGGCAGCACAGCTCGATGAAGTGCGCACCCTTGAGCGCGGACTCCGAGAACAGGATGCCGTTGTTGGCGACGATGCCCACCGGGTAGCCCCAGATCCGCGCAAAGCCGCACACCAGCGTGGTGCCGTAGCGCGCCTTGAACTCGTCGAAATCGGAGTCGTCGACGATGCGGGCGATGACTTCGCGCACGTCATAGGGCTTGCGCGTGTCGGTGGGGATCACGCCGTACAGCTCTTCCACCGGATAGCGCGGGGGCAGCGGCTCGTGCAGGCGGATCTGGTCCGGCTTGCGGCGGTTCAGGTGCTGCACGATATTGCGCGCCAGCGACAGCGCGTGCCCGTCGTTCTGCGCGAAATAGTCGGCCACGCCGGACAGGCGCGTATGCACGTCCGCGCCGCCCAGGTCTTCGGCGCTGACTTCTTCTCCGGTTGCCGCCTTCACCAGCGGCGGGCCGCCCAGGAAGATGGTGCCCTGGTTCTTGACGATGATGGATTCGTCGCTCATGGCCGGCACGTAGGCACCGCCGGCCGTGCACGAGCCCATCACCACCGCGATCTGCGGGATGCCCTGCTTGGACAGGTTGGCCTGGTTGTAGAAKATGCGGCCGAAGTGGTCGCGGTCGGGGAAGACGTCGTCCTGGTTGGGCAGGTTAGCGCCGCCCGAGTCCACCAGGTAGATGCAGGGCAGGTTGTTCTGCTCGGCGATCTCCTGCGCGCGCAGGTGCTTGCGCACGGTCAGCGGGTAGTAGGTGCCGCCCTTGACGGTGGCGTCATTGCAGACGATCACGCATTCCTGGCCGGCCACGCTGCCGATGCCGGTGATGATGCCGGCGCCCGGCGCCGCGTTGTCGTACATGTCGTAGGCCGCCAGCTGCGACAGCTMCAGGAACGGCGTACCCGGATCGAGCAGTTGCTGCACGCGCTCGCGCGGCAGCAGCTTGCCGCGCCCGAGGTGCTTGGCGCGGGCTTCCTCGCCGCCGCCTTCCGCCAGCTTGGCGATCTTCGCCTTGAGGTCGACGACCAGCGCTTGCATGGCGTCGGCATTGGCGCGGAAGGATTCCGAACGCGCATTGAGTTTGGTTTCGAGCGTGGGCATAGGTCTCGGGTCCGGGTTCTTGTCTGTCTGTGGATCGCGGCGGTGCTGGCGCAATGGCTTACATGGTCTCGGCGTACAGTTCGCGCCCGATCAGCATGCGGCGGATCTCCGAGGTGCCGGCGCCGATCTCGTACAGCTTGGCGTCGCGCCACAGGCGGCCCACCGGGTATTCGTTGATATAACCGTTGCCGCCCAGGATCTGCACCGATTCGCCGGCCATCCAGGTGGCTTTCTCGGCCGTGTACAGGATCACCGCGGCGCAGTCCTTGCGCACCTGGCGCACGT
>NZ_JBFTLQ010000072.1:0-40229 GCF_056396525.1 Cupriavidus sp. 05T41 | reverse complement strand
GGGCCGGACCGGCCGCGACCACGCCGCCGAAGCGGGGCAGCCCGAAGCCCGTGCCGAGCAGTATGCGCAGTCGTTGTCGGAACGCCACCGCGATATCCTGCGCCGCCACAAGAACTGGCGCAGCGTGGAAGCGCTGCCTGACGGGCGCGCCATCGCGCTGTCGCACAGCGCCATGCCCGACGGGGCGTGGGTGACCACCTGCGAGGATGTCACCGAGCAACGCCGTATCGAGGCCAAGATCCACCACCTGGCGCGTCACGACGGCTTGACCGGGCTGCCAAACCGCAGCTTCCTCGATGCCTACCTGGACGATGAGCTACAGCGCGCGCACCTGCAGGGCTGCCAGGTGGCCACGCTGGGCATCGACCTGGACCGCTTCAAGGAGGTCAACGACCTGCACGGCMGCGCCGCGGGTGATACCGTGCTGCGCACGCTTGCCGCGCGTATTGCCGCCCAGATGCAGCCGGGCGAGTTCATCGCCCGCATCGACGGCGACGAGTTCATGGCCGTCAAGCGTTTCACGCGGCAAACCGAACTGAGCGATTTCACCGCGCGCCTGGTGACCTGCCTGAGCGAGCCGGTGCGGCTCGATGGCTACGACCTCACCACCAGCGCCAGCATCGGCATCGCGATCTATCCCGGCGACGGCACGCACCGCGACCAGCTGGTCGGCAATGCCGGCCTGGCCATGCGCCGCGCCAAGGGCAGCCTGTCGGAATCGATCTGCTTCTACGAACGCCGCATGGATGAGACGGAGCGCGAACGCCGCGCGCTGGCCGGCGAGCTGTGGATGGCCATCGCCGCCAACCAGTTCGTGCTCGACTACCAGGTGCAGACCGCGATTGCCAGCGGCGAGGCGATCGGCTGCGAGGTACTGCTGCGCTGGGAGCATCCCGAGCGCGGCCTGATCCMGCCCGACAGTTTCATGCCGCTGGCCGAGGCGTGCGGCGCCATCCTGCCGATCGGCGAGTGGGTGCTGCGCACCGCCTGCAGCGAGGCCGCGCGATGGACCTTGCCGCGCAAGATCTCGGTCAACCTGTCGCCGGTGCAGATCACCCACGGCAACCTGGTGACGCTGGTGGCGCGCCTCCTGGAGGAAACCGGACTGCAAGCCGGCCGGCTCGAACTCGAGATCACCGAATCCACCATCACCGGCGACAGGGAGCGCGCGCTGGACATCCTGCGCGGCATCAAGGCGCTGGGCGTCAGCATCGCCATCGACGATTTCGGCACCGGCAATTCCTCGCTGGATACCCTGCGTTCTTTCCCGTTCGACAAGATCAAGCTGGACCGCAGGTTTATCGCCGAGATCGCCGGGAACCAGCAGGCCAAGGCCATCATCCGCGCCATCCTGGCGCTTGGCCAGAGCCTGGCCATCCCGGTGCTGGCCGAAGGCGTGGAGACCGCCGAGCAGCTCAAGCTGCTGCAAGCCGAAGGCTGCGACGAAGCGCAGGGCTATCTGCTCGGCCGCCCGCAACCGCTCGCGCTGTTCCGCCGCGACCATGCCGTGCTCGTGGCGCCGCAGGCGCAGGCAGACCCCCGCTCCCGATCGCCAGKGTGACGCACGAGGCGCGCGGGCGCGCGGCGAACCCCATCTCGCCCGGGAAGCGCGCGGAACTCGCCTGCCGGGCCGCACTCTGATCCCTTATCGGCGGCCGCCCTGGCCGCCGCCCGGACCAGAACAGGGAGCGGCAGTGCCAGCACGGATCACCCGCATCCAGGCGGGCATCGGCGGCGTCATCGAAGCCGATGGCGACGATGGCGGCGATGGCGGCCATGGCGGCTCAAGCCCGTCATGAAGGACCTGCCCCGCGTCGCCGCATGCCAGCCACCGGGCCCCGAGGCAGGGTCCCCGCACCCGGGACCGGTGCGCGAGGTGGGCGATCGCAGCGGCGGCCACCATGTCTCTCCCCATCGGCTGCCCGGATGCGCGCACGCTGATCCGCTCACGCCCGCCGACCGCTACCAGGAACTGTTCGTCGCGGTGCAGATGGCCCGCGTCTTCAGCGACAGCAAGACCTTCACCGATGCCATCCCGCGCCAGGACCCGGAATCKATCCTGACCGCATACCGGGCCAGCGCGGGCGCTGCCGGATTCGACCTCGCGGGCTTCGTGCAGGCGCATTTCACGCTGCAGGAAGTGCCGCGCAGCCGTTATGTCTCCGATCCCCACCAGACCCTGGGCGACCATATCGACGCTCTGTGGCCGGTGCTCACGCGCCATCCGGCGGAGCACCCGCCGCAATGCTCGCTGCTGCCGCTGCCCAATGCCTACGTGGTGCCGGGAGGGCGCTTTACCGAACTCTATTACTGGGACTCCTACTTCACCATGCTGGGCCTGACCGTCAGCGGCGACGCCAGCCTGCTGCATGGCATGGCAGACAATTTCTCCTACCTGCTCGATACCTATGGCGTGATTCCCAACGGCACGCGGACCTACTACCTCAGCCGCTCGCAGCCGCCCGTGTTCGCGTTGATGGTGGAGCTGTTCGATGACCACGGCGTGAAGCCCGAGCTGGCCTACCTGCCGCAGCTTCGCAAGGAGTATGCGTTCTGGATGCGCGGCGCCGAGCACCTGGCGCCGGGACAGGCTTGCCGGCGCGTGGTCAGGCTCGCGGACGGCAGCCTGCTCAACCGCTACTGGGACGAGCGCGATACGCCGCGCGAAGAAGCCTTTATCGAGGATATCGGCACGGCCGCCGCCTCGTCGCGCCCCGCGCCCGAGGTCTACCGCGACCTGCGCGCCGCGGCGGAATCGGGCTGGGACTTCAGCTCGCGCTGGCAGGAGCCCGGCGGCGGCCTGGAAACGATACGGACCACGGCCATCCTGCCGGTCGATCTCAACAGCCTGCTGTACAAGCTGGAGACGAAGCTGGCCGAGCTGGCGGCAGCCGCGGGCGAGGCGGACGCGCCGGACTTCCTGGCACGCGTGCAGGCGCGGCGGCATGCCATCGACCACCTGATGTGGAACGAGGCCGAAGGTGCCTGGTTCGATTTCGACTGGCAGCGCCACCAGCCCCGCGCCAACCTCACGGCGGCCACCGTGATGCCGCTCTACGTGGATGCCGCCAGCCCCGCGCAGGCGGCGCGGCTCGCACGCACCGTGACCGCGCGCCTGCTGCAACCCGGCGGCATGGCCACCACCGAGCGCATCAGCGGCGAGCAGTGGGACCAGCCGAATGGCTGGGCGCCGCTGCAATGGCTGGCCATCGGCGGGTTTGCGCRCCACGGCCAGCGTGCGCTCGCGCGCGAGATCGCGCACCGCTGGCTGCATACCGTGGCCAGCCTCTATCGCCGCGAGTACAAGCTGGTGGAGAAATACGCATTGCGGCATGCGCCGCATGGGGCCGTGGGCGGTGGCGGCGGCGAGTATCTCCTGCAGGACGGCTTCGGCTGGACCAACGGCGTGGTGCGCCGCCTGCTGCAGCAGCATCCCAGCCACGCGGCCTGCGCCTCGCGCGCGGGAGAGCCGGGCTAGCTTGCCCCGGGCTCGCGCATCCAGTGCGCCACGGTGGCGGCCAGCCAGGCCGGGTCGTCGTGCGGCAGGTCGTGGCCGGCCCACGCGTGCCTGCGRTGTGCCACGGCCCATGCCGCCGCCAGGCGGGCCGAGCACTCCGGATCGACCAGGCGGTCGGCCGCCGAGGACACCACCAGCGTGGGGCAGCGCGGCGCCGCCGCCGCGGCGCGGTAGCGCGCCGCGGCCCATAGCTGGCGCAGCGCATTGCCTCGGCTCACCGGCGCGCTCGCGCGGATCGCGCTCCATGCCGCCACGTCGGCAGCCAGGGCGGCCCTGGTATTGCAGGTGAGGCGATGGATGGTGCGCTCGCAATAGGGGCCGTCCTGCCAGCGCAGCGCCATGCCGGCCAGCGCCGCCCAGTTGCGCGGGCGCAGGCGCTGCGCCACGCTGCCAAACGGCCGCATGCTGGTGTTGACCAGCACCAGCGCGCCGATCTCCTGCGGGTAGCGCCGCGCCCATTCCGCCGCCACCATGGCGCCCAGCGACATCGCCAGCACGCGGTAGGGCGGCGCCAGGGCCTGCCGGCGCGCGCTGGCGCGCATGTGCTCGACCATSGCCGCCACGCTCGGTGGTGCGCGCCGTGCCGCCTCCGTGCCGTTGCCGGGCAGGTMCAGCAGGGTCAGGCGCGTGATGCCGCAACGCGCCCGCAGCGCGGCGGGCAGCGCCCCCCAGTGGCGCGCTTCGCGCGTGAGCCCGCGCAGCAGGATCCATTCGTTGAGCCGGGCGTTCATCGGAGCCGGCCGCCCTGCCATTGCGCCGTGGCCTGCGCCAGCAATTGCGCGCGCCGCTCGCCGCGCGGCAGCCAGCGCTCGGGCGCGTAGGCCACGCGCCCGAGGAAGTCGAGCAGGTTGGCGTGACGGCGCAGCACGCGCTCGGTGCGGTGCGCCTTGACCGGATTGAAGAAGCCATGGCGCGAGAACAGCTGCCGCGGATTCTTCTTGATCCACAGCCAGGAACCCAGCTCGAGCGTCATCGGCAGGAAGATGTTGGCCGGCGGCGTATGGTCGTAGGCCCAGTCCCACAGGTCGCCATGCAGCAGGTACTGGTTGCTCTGCGGCTCGAACGCATAGCCGTGGTGCGGATGCGCCTGCTCGAACATCGTCTTGAGCGCGAACATTTCGGGCAGGTGCGCCATCGGCGCGGCCGTGCGCGCGTACGGAAACCAGATACTGTCGCCCCAGCCGTAGCCGGAGTGGCAGTCCAGCGCGAAGCTCAGGGGGCGTTGCTGCAATTGCTCGGAGACCACGCGCAGCATGGCCGTGCTTTCCAGCTCCATCGGTGCTCMCAGCCTGCCGCGATACCACGGCAGCCACGGGCCCAGCCGCTGTCCGCCGGCCAGCGGCGGCACGCGGCCAACGGCGTCCTGCGGCGCGTTGCGCATCAGGTCGACGCCGTTGGGGTTGGCGCGCGTGGACGCCCACATGCCGCCCGGGTTGACGATGGGCATGAAAAGCAGCCGCACCGATTGCAGTTGCMGCTCGAGCAACTCGTCCCACTCCAGCCGCCACAGCAGCATGCGCATGTAGTCGAGCAGCAGGTGGGTGCCGATACGCTCCAGGCCGTGGATGCCGGCAAAGAACCCGATGGCGGGTGCGCGCGGGTCGTCCGAGCCGATGCTGGCGGTGTAGAGGGGGAAGCGCTGTGCGCCTGCGCTGACCTCGCCGACGCAGCGGGCGTCCAGGCGATGCGCGCCGGTTTCGAGCAGGGCTTCCAGTTGCCGCATTTCAGCGAAACCGTCGGCGGCGGGCAGGGGCATGGGCGAGGGCAGATCCGGGGGCGCGGTCCAGGCAGACGGGGTTGCGCCCATCATCGGCCGCCAATGTGAAATCCCCGTGACGGCGGATGAGGTTGTCCGTGCACCGGCTTCGAATCCGGCTTCGAATCTGACTCCGAGGCACGGACCGTGCCGGTGCGCGGGCGCCTACCCGGCCATCCCGGGTGCGAACAGTTCTAGTATCGTCCACCCCCGCGCCGTCGCCAAGGCGCCAAGCGCGGCATCCGGATTGGTCGCCACGGGATGGCTCACCGCCTCGAGCAGCGGAATGTCGTTGMGGGAATCGCTATAGAACGCKGTGCGCTCGAACCGGTCCCACCGCAAGCCCAGCGAAGCCAGCCACTGCGCAACCCGCTCGATCTTGCCMGCGCCGAAGCTCGGCACGCCGGCGACGGCGCCGGTGAACCCGCCGCGCGCGTCGCACGCGGCCTCCACGGCCACCAGGTGCTCCACCCCCAGCGCCGCCGCAATCGGCTCGGTGACGAACCGGCACGTCGCCGTGACGATGCAGCACAGGTCGCCGGCATCGCGGTGACGGGCCAGCAGCGCGCGGGCTGGCGGGCGGATGGCAGGCACGATCACCTCGCGCATGAAGCTCGCGCGCAGCGCCTCCAGGCGCGCGCGCGGATGGCGTGCCAGCAGGCCGAGGGCAAAGGCGGCATGGCGCCGGAAGTCGAGTCGCCCCGCGCTGTACTCGGCCAGCCACAGCGCGTTGTTGGCTTCGACTTCGCGCGCGTCGGCGGCGCCGGCCGCCACCAGGTAGCGAGCCCATTCGTATTCGCTGTCCAGCGGTAGCAGGGTGTGGTCGAGGTCAAACAAGGCAAGGCGGGGCATGCGCCGTCTCCGGTCGGAAAACCGCACAGGATGGGCAGGCGCGGTGACCCGCGCGTGATGCGCGGCGCAAGAATTCCGATACCGTTATCGGCGAATTTCCGCCGCCGCGGGAAAGCGCTCGCCTAGGCGGCTGCGCGGGGGGCGAGGCATTMGAGGAAGGCGCCGATCAGGCGGGTATGCGTGCGGMCCTGGAGACAGTACAGGTACTCGTGCAGTACCGGCGGGTGGCTGGCGAACGGTACCACGCACAGCCCGGCATCGCGCGGGACTTCGCCGAGCGGCACCACGCTCGTTCCCAGGCCCTGGCGGATGGCTTCGTAGATGGCCTCGCGGCTGCCGATCACGGTGCTCGACGGCAGCTTCAGCCCGGCATCTTCCAGCGCCGTCTCGACCGCCTTGCGGGTCATCGAGCCATGTTCGCGGATCAGCAGGTGGCAGCCGGAGATCTGGGCGAGGGTGACGCTGGGCGCGCGCGCCAGCGGGTGGCCGGGGTCGACCACCAGCACCATGGGATCGGACGCCAGGGTGATGCGGGCCAGGCGATCGTCGTCGACGGCGTGCGACGAGACCGCGACGTCGATGCGGTACTCGAACAGCGCGTCCAGCATCTGTTGCKAGTTGCCGATGTCGAGGCTGATCCCGATGGCCGGGTAGCGTTCCCGGAACGCGGCCACGCTGGGCAGGATGTAGTAGGGGCCGGTAGCGCCCACGCGCAGCTTGCCCAGGTGCAGGTTGCCGGCGTTGCGCAGCAGGAAATCCGCGCTGCCCTCGTGCTGCATCAGCTGTTCCACCACGGGCATGAGGGCCACGCMGACATCGCTGAGGTCGACCCGGCCGCCGCGGCGGTAGAACAGCTCCACGCCGTAGCTTTCTTCCAGCTGCCGGATGCGGCCGGTGACGGTGGGCTGGCTCACGCGCAGCTGCTTGGCGGCGGTGGTGATGCTGCCCTGGCGCGCCACTTCATAAAACGTCGTCAGCAGGTCGCCGAGCATGGGAATCCGGGGGAAGGAAGCAAGCGCGCCAGTCTAGCGGCGCTTTGTGACAGTTCCGCGCAGCGCCGCCACGGGGGCGGCGGCGCTGCACGCGGGGCCGGGCGGCCAGGCCCGGGGCCACTCCCCGCGCCTACTTGCCCAGGGCGGGATCGGACTTGCCGTCCGCGCCGGTTTCCACGCGCCCGGCGAAGCGGCGCTGGAAACCGCCCTGCGGCACCGTGACGGCGAAGTCGTACCAGTTGTCCTGCAGGCCCAGCGGCCAGTGCTGGTCGAGCTGCTTGCCGGCGGGGATGTCGAAGCTCCAGGGCCCGTCGGTGCGGTAGGCCTTGGGTGTGACGGTGAAGGTGCAGGGCGCGGGGCCGGTATTGATCATGGTCAGGTAGACCGCGGCATTGGCGACGTCGTAGCACACGCGGATTTCCGGCGCGGTGCCGCCGGCCGCCGCCACGGCGCTGACGTCGCCCTGGAAGCTGCGGTGGAAGCCGTTCGGGCCGAGCACCCACAGATCGTACTTGCCATTGTCGGCGGCGTAGGCGTCCCAGCTATCGTGCAGTTCCTTGCTGGGCTCCACCACGTAGCGGCGGGGCACGCGGTCCAGGTGCAGGCGGTCGTACACATGGAACACGGCGGCGGCGTTGCCGGTGTTGCTGAACAGCAGCCACATGACGCGCGAGCCCGGATCCTCGCGCCCGCTCACGTGCAGCTCGTACGGCAGCGCGCGGGACKGGCGCTGGCCGGCTTGCTGGGTGGCGGGCGCAGCGGCCTGCGCGCTCTCGGTGGGCAGCGGCACCTGCGCCTTGGCCTCCTGTGCGGTGCGCACGGCATCGGCGGCGGTCTTGGTGCGGCTGGGCATGCCCGGCAGGGCCGCGCTGTTGGGGCTGACGAAGTTGAAGGCGGAGCTCAGGTCGCCACAGATGGCGCGGCGGTAGGCGCTGATATTGGTTTCGGCGACGCCGAAGCGCGCCTCCATGAAGCGCAGCACCGAGGTGTGGTCGAACACCTGCGAGTTGACCCAGCCGCCGCGGCTCCAGGGCGACACCACGTACATCGGCACGCGCGGGCCGGGGCCGTAGGGATGCTTGTCGGTGTGGTACTCGCCGTCGGTGGAAACGGTGGACTTGCCGGCCAGCACGCCGCTGGCGTCGTAGGCCGGCGCGCATGGCGGCGGCACGTGGTCGAAGAAGCCGTCGTTCTCGTCGAAGTTGATCAGCAGGACGGTCTTGCTCCAGATGTCCGGATTGGCGGTGAGMGCGTTGAGCACTTCCTGCGTGTACCAGGCGCCCTGCACGGGGCTCGAAGGCCCGGGGTGCTMGGAGTAGTTGGCCGGGGCCACGATCCACGAGACCTGCGGCAGGCCGCCGGCGGCGATGTCGTCCTTGAGCGCCTGCAGGAAGCCGTTGTCCGGCATGGTGTTGCCGATGCCCTTGATGAGCGGGTTGATGGCTTCGTCGGCGACGGTATAGGCCGGGTAGGGACTGCCGCTGGAAGCATTGCCACGCGCTTCGTTGGCCTTGCGGTACTGCACGAAGCCGGCCAGCGGATTGTCGGTGAAGTTGTCCGGCATGTTCTGGTAGACCTTCCAGCTCACGCCGGCGGCCTGCAGGCGTTCCGGATAGGTGGTCCAGCGGTAGCCGCCGGTGGAGGCGCCCATGGAGTCGCCGCTGTTGTCGATCACCGGCCMGCCGTTGGCGCCGGTGGGGTCGTTGGTCCCGGTCCAGTGGAACAGGCGGTTGGTGTTGGTGCCGCCGTGGAATCCGCAGTGATACGCGTCGCACAGCGTGAAGGCGTTCGCCAGGGCAAACTGGAAGTCCAGCTCGGCCTCGGTGTAGTAGCCCATCGACTGGGTCTGCTTGTAGGTGGGCCACTTGTTCATGCGGCCCAGGTCCCAGGCGTTCTGCGCGTCGGGGTAGCTGTGCGGAGTGCCGCTCACGCGCTGGGCGTTGCCCGTGGCGCTGTCCAGGTGATACGGCTGCACGATGCGGTTGGTAAAGGTCTGCTGCCAGACGTTGAGGCCGCCGGCCAGCGGGATCGGGAAACGGTCGCCGAAGCCGCGCACGCCCCTGAGCGTGCCGAAGTAATTGTCGAAGGAGCGGTTTTCCTGCATCAGGATCACCACGTGCTCCACATCGCGGATGCTGCCGGTGGCGTTGTTGGCCGGAATCGCCAGGGCGCGGCGGATCGACGGCGGGAAGGCGGCCAGCGCCGCGGCGGCGGAGGCGCCACCGGCCATCTTGAGGAAGTTGCGTCTGCTGTGAAGGCTCATCTTGATTGGTTCTGGCTAGGCTGTTCGGCTGGTCGGTTKGTGCGGACGTTGCCCGGCGCGGTGCCGGGCCTGCCCATCCATCAGGGCGCGCAGCGCAGTTGCGGCGTCACCGCCGGTTGTGCGCCGGGCTCGGCCGGCTTGGCGGGAGGCTGGGCTGCGTTGTTGTCGCCGGCGTCGCCGCCGCAGGCGCTCAGCACGGCGCACAGCGCCAGCGCCGCCAGCCATGCGGGCAGTGCGTGAATCGAGATCGAAGGCTTCATGGTCACGTTTGCTCTCGTGGGGAATCAGGGGTTGAGCGTGGACAGGGGCTGGCGCGAGCCGGTGATGGTCTGCAGCTCGGCCAGGCTGAGCTGGCGCGTCCACATGGCGAGGTCGTTGAACTCCATCACGCCCTTGAGCGAGCCGGCGTTGTTGGGCACGTAGGCGTGGGTGGCGTCGTCATTGATGCCCCACTGCCTGGTGTTGAGGCCGCCGAGCCTGGTCACGTCGGTGTTGACGATGGCCTGGTTTTCTTTCTTCTGCACCCCCATCACCGGGTCGATGATGTAGGCGCTGAAGGTCTTGGCCGTGGCGTTGACCGACAGGGCCAGGTAGGCCCACTGGCTGGCGCTGAACTTCATGCCCTGGATGTCGTCGCGCTTGCCGCCGCTGCCGATGTTGAAGCGCACCTCGCAGCTGCCGAACAGGCCGATGGCGATGCCGGCGTTCGACCCAGAGACGTAGTTCTTGTTCGACAGGATCGGCTCGCCGGTGCCGTTGCCCTGGGTGCAGTCGGACTTGAACCAGAAGCCGATGGTGAACTGCGGGGACAGCGCGATATCGGCGCCGCTCTGGTTCAGCACGTAGGCGTCKACGTTGGAGTTGACCTTCAGCGACCTGGTGCCGAAGTTGTCGGTGCCGGGCGAGCCGCCGTCGGTGCCGGCCACCCACGGGCCGATGGTGGTGGTGCCCTTTGCGTCGACCGCGGGCAGCGTCTCGAAGCTGTAGTACGCGGCGAGGTTGTTGCGCAGCGTGTCGGCCAGCACGACCGGCTTGACGTAGTTGATCTGCGCCAGCAGGGAGGCGGGCACACCATTGCGCACCAGCGTGTAGTTGTAGCGGTAGACACCGCTGGCTGGCGCGTTGAGGGTCTTGTCCTCGTAGCTGGTGGTGCCGGCGGGCAGGGTGGCGATCTGCACGCCGTCGCGCAGCAGCGTCATGTCGCCGGTGGCGGCGGCAGGATTCTGCCAGGACAGCACCAGCGAATCGCTGAAGGTGCCGACGGTGGATTTCAGTGCGCGCGCGCCGGCGCTGCCGGTCAGCGCGGAGCCGTCGAGCTTGTACGACGCGGCGGGGATGGCCACGCCGCCATGGGCCAGCAGCGTGGGCAGCAGGTCCGTCTCGCCCGGCAGCGCCGAGAGCGCGGCGGCGGTGGCCGGTGCGGCGGGCAGGTTGCTGGCCAGCGCTGCGTTGAACGGCTTGTTCAGCGCGATGAAGGCGGTGCGGTTTTCCACGGTGGGCAGCGTGGTGGTGGCGCCGGTGGCGTCGAGGCCGTGGCTGGTGGTCACGGCCACCAGCCAGTCTTCGCCGGCGTTGGCCTGGCGGCGCGCCTGCACGGCGGCCAGCAGCTTGCCGAGCGCCTGGTCGAAGGCGGCCAGCGCGCTCGCGTAGCCGCCGCCCTGGAAGCCTTGCGTCGCGGCGGCCAGGTCGGGGGCGGCGTATTGGGCAAGGACCACGTCGTAGCCCGACTGCACCAGCTTCAGGCCTTCCTGCGTGACGCAGCCGTCGTCGTAGGCGCAGTCGCGTAGCGAATCGATATTGCCGGTGGCCGCGTCKGCCTTGAGCAGTGCCGGCAGGGTTGCCGAACTGCTGGCCACGCCCAGGCGCTGCCTGGCGGCCCCGGCGCTGCTGGCGTTGGCGGTGCGCAGGTACTGGAACAGGGTCGGGGCCTTCAGGCCGCCGAGGGTCGCCACGTCGTCGTTCACGCMGTGGCGGTCCTGCCAGGTGCCGGTCAGCACGGTGGCCCAGCCCGGGCCGTCCAGCGGTGCCTGCTCGGTGGTGGTGCCGAGCCTGCCGCCGGTGGACGAAGGCGTGATCGCCAGCGTGGCCAGGTTGGGCATGCCGCGCTGGATCATCGCGCTCTGCAGCTGGCTGTAGGTGGCGCCGTCCACGCCGACCAGCAGGATCTTCTTGCTGGTGGCGCCCGCGTTGCCGTTGCCGGCATTGCCCTGGTCCGGGGCAACGGTCGCCGGCGCATCGCTGCCGCCGCCGCATGCTGCTACCGCGCCCGCCAGGGCCAGGCTGCACGCCACGCGTGCCTGCTGTTTCCATGCCATGTCTGCTTCCCTCTTTTCTGTTGTMTCGCTAGCCGCGCGCCGCAACGGCGGCGCTGCCAATCACGCTGCCCGTGACGCGTTGGCAGAGTAAGAAAAGGGGTTGTCAGCCGGGTGACAGGCGGGCAAAGAATGCTKATGCGCCTATTCGCATTCCTGATGGAACAGGCATGCGCGAAGCGCAGCCAGGGCCGGGCGGCGTGGCTGCGGAGCGGAAAATGCGGGGGGATGGGTGAGGCGGGTGAGGCGGGTGAGGCCGGTGCGGTGGGGCAGGAGAGGGACAGGACAGCGCCCGCGCGAGCGGCGGGCGCTGCGGGCGATCAGGCGTTGGCTGCCTGCGCGGGCTTGCCGCCGGCACGGGCGGTCTTGCGTCCGGCCGCCAGCGCCATCAGCGCGGCCACCAGGCAGGCCGCGCCGGCGGCGTACAGGGCCGGCGTATAGGTCAGCAGCAGGGTGCGCGTGAGGCCGGCGCCGAAGGCGGCCGTGGCGGCACCGACCTGGTGGGCGGCGAAGATCCAGCCGAACACCATCGGCGCGCGCTCCTTGCCGAACGCCGAGCCTGCCAGCTTGACCGTGGGCGGCACCGTGGCGATCCAGTCCAGGCCGTAGAACATGGCGAAGATCGACAGGCCGTACAGMGTGAAGGTGGAGTGCGGCAGCCAGAACAGCGACAGCCCGCGCAGGCCGTAGTACCAGAAGAGCAGCTTGCGGCAGTCATAGCGGTCCGACAGCCAGCCCGACAGGATGGTGCCGACGAAATCGAAGGCGCCCATCATGGCCAGCGCGCCGGCGGCGGGCACCGCGCTCATGCCGAAGTCCGCGCACAGCGAGATGAAGTGCGTCTGGATCAGGCCGTTGGTGCTGAGGCCGCAGATGAAGAAGGTGCCGGCGAGGACCCAGAAGGTCTGGCTGCGGGCSGCRTCGCGCAGCACCACGAASGGGCCGCGCAGCGTCAGCGGCGCGGGAGCCGCCGGCGGCTGGGCCGCCGTGGCCGGCACCTTCTGCGGCACTTCGCCGAAGGCCGCCAGGCCTACGTCCGCCGGGCGGTTGCGCATGAAGCAGAACACCAGCACGGCCAGCACCGCGCAGGCCAGCAGCACGGGCAGCACGGCGGTGCGCCAGCCCATATGCTCGATCAGCCAGGCCGCCACCGGCAKGAACGCCAGTTGCCCGGTGGCGGAACTCGCGGTCAGGACGCCGATCACCAGCCCGCGCCGCGCGCTGAACCAGCGGCTCGCCACCACCGCCGCCAGCACCAGCGCGGTCAGTCCGGAGCCGACGCCCAGCATCAGGCCCCAGGCGACAAAGAGTTGCCACAGCTCGGTGGCCACCGTGGCCAGCGCCATGCCGCCGGCGATCAGCCCCAGCGCGGCCCACACCACGTTGCGCACCCCGAAGCGTTCCATCAGGATGGCCGAGAACGGCGCCATCAGGCCGAACAGCGCAAAGCGGAAGGCTAGGATCGACGAGATCTGGTCCGTATCCCAGCCCATCTCGCGGGTCAGCGGCTTGAGGAAGGCGCCGGGCAGGCCGAGGGCGGCCGATGTGGTCAGCATCACGCAGAAGGTGATGGCGGCGATCAGCCAGGCGTAGTGGATGCCGCGCCGGTCGAGCCGGCTGGAAAGCGCTTGAGCAAACATGAAGTATCCAGGAGCAGGGTTTCGGTTTCGGTTTCGGTTCGGTTTTGTGAGCGAGGGGTSGGCGTTGCTTGTCCTTACGGTGCGAGTGGGCCCAGCAGCATGTCGTGCGCGGCGGCGAGGATGTCGTCGGACAATGCGTCGCCGGCCGTCGCCCGCGCCAGCGTCATCGCGCCCACCAGCGTGGACAGTTGCGCCAGCGCCAGCTTGCGGCGCTCGGCCGGGTCATCGTGCGCCACCGTCTTCATCCAGTCTTCGACCATGACCTTGAGGCCGTCGATATAGGCCTGCCGCACCGGCTTGTCCGCGGGTTCGCGCGCCACGTCGCTGGCCAGCGCTACCGCAGAGCAGCCCTCGCCGGGGTGCGCGCAGTGATCCTGCGTCAGATAGGGTTCAACCAGGTTGGCGCGCATGGCGCGCTTGTCGTCGCCGCCGCGGCCGATGCGGCCCGCCCAGCGCCGCGCCGATTCTTCGAAGCCGCGCTTGCACGCCAGCTCCGCCAGCGCGTCCTTGGACGAGAAGTGTCCATAGAAGCCGCCATGGGTCAGGCCGGCCCCGGCCATCAGCTCGGCCACGCTGACGCCGTTCAGTCCGCGCTCGCGGAACAGCCTTGTAGATGCTGCCTCGATCGCTTCGCGGTTCTTTTCTGCCTGTTCTCGTGATGCGCGCGCCATGTCCGCTCTCCTGGCAAGTTTTTTCTTGACCGGATTTTATATGACACCCATAATTTATTCAATAAATGTTGCTCATCATTTAAAAAGCTGCTGGCCGCCCTGGCTCGCAGCATCCTTCCGCCCTCAAGGAGGCATTTCATGCAGAATCTGTTCGATCTCACTGGCCGCGTGGCCGTCATCACCGGCTCCACCAAAGGCATGGGCCTCGAAATGGCCCGCGCGCTCGGTGCCTCCGGCGCCGCCCTGGTGGTGTCGGGCCGCGACCAGGCTGGCGCGGCGGCAGTCGCCGCCACGCTCGAAGCCGAAGGCTTCAAGGCCAGGGGAATCGCTTGCGACATCGCCGATGTCGGCAGCGTGCGCGCCTTCGCCGAGCAGGCACTGGCCGCCTTCGGCCGCGTCGATGTGCTGGTGCTGAACGCGGCGGCCAGCGCGGAGGTGGGTTCGCTTCTGACGCAGGGACCGGACCTGTTCGACCAGGCCATGGCCGGCAATGTGCGCGGCAACCTGGTGCTGGTCAACGCCCTGGCGCCGCAGATGATCGCKCGCGGCGACGGCTCMATCACGTTCATGTCKAGCATCGCGGCCAAGCGCGGCTCGGCCATGCTKGGTCTCTACAGCATCACCAAGGGGGCGACCGACCAGGCCGTGCGCAGCCTGGCGCAGGAACTTGGCCCGCATGGCATCAATGTGAATGCCATCAATCCGGGCCCGGTGCGCACCGAGTTCTCGCGCGAGGCGCTGTGGGGAAATCCGGAGCAGGAAGCGCGGCTGGCGGCCGGCATTCCCATGCGCCGCATCGGCGAGGCCAGGGATGTGGCCGGGCTGGCAGTGCTGCTGGCCTCGCCGGCCGGGCGCTTCATCCACGGGCAGAGCATCGGCGTGGATGGCGGCCTGTCGGCGTAAGCGCTTTCGCGTGCGCTGAGCACCGCCGTCGTCGCGCAGGCCGGCGCGAGCGTGCCGTCGGGATTGGCGCTATTCTCGGTGTCTTTCTTTCGGGCAAGACGCAAGACATGACGGCAATCGACCTATCCCGTTTCCCTCGCTACACCCTGCGCGAAGGCGTGGCGCCGATCCAGCATCTGCCACGGCTGAGCCAGTACCTTGGCGGCGCCGATATTTTCGTCAAGCGGGACGATATCGGCGGCCTGGGCGGAGGCGGAAACAAGCTCAGGAAGCTCGAATACCTGGTCGGGGAGGCACTGGCGGACGGTGCCGATACCATCATCACGGTGGGCGGAAGGCAATCGAACCACGCACGGCTGACCGCCGCGGCCGCGGCAAAGGCGGGGCTGGCATGCGAGCTGATCCTTGCACGCCTGGTCCCGCGTGAGGACGCCGACTACGTGAATAGCGGGAACGTGCTGCTCGACGACCTGTTCGGGGCGCGCGTGCATGACCTGCCGGCGGGCTCCGACGCGCTGGGGTATGCCAACCAGCGCGCCGAGGCGCTGCGCGCGCAAKGGCGTCGCGTCTACGTCTGCCCGCTGGGCGGCTCCAGCCCGACCGGCTKCCTGGGCTACKCGGCATGCGCCGTGGAAATCKACGACGAAGCCAGTACGCGCGGCCTGTCMTTCGATCGCATCCTGGTGGCCAACGGCAGCGGCGGCATGCAGGCCGGGCTGATAGCGGGGGAGATCGCCTGCGGCCGTCCGGCAGCGCGCGTTGCCGGCTACTCGGTGCTGGCACCGCTCGAGAAGGCGCGCGAGGACACGCTTGCCAAGGCAAGGCAGACCCTGGCGCTGCTCGATCCGGCGCTCGGCGTTGCGGCCGAATCCGTGGACGTGGACGGCAGCCAGTTCGGACCCGGCTATGGCCAGCCCACCGCAGGCATGGTCGACGCCTTGCGCCTTGTCGCCACGCAAGAGGGCATCTTGCTCGATCCTGTCTACAKCGGCAAAGCGTTTGCCGGCCTGGTCCATGACGTCAGGGCCGGACGATATCGCAAAGGCCAGCAGATCCTGTTCGTCATGAGCGGCGGCGTGCCTTCGCTGTTTGCCTACCGGAGCATCTTCTAGCGCAAGCGCCGCCGCTGGCGGCCGCAGCCGGCCGGATCGCGGCAGGCGCGGACAACCATTGCCATGGCATCGCCCGCGGCGGCAATAGCGAACGCTCGGCCGACGCGTCGCCGCGCCGCGCGGGGCGCACTCATCCGTGCATCCCCGCCAGCCGCATCAGCGCGCGGATCGCCAGGGCCACCAGTCCCAGCCCCGCCACGCTGATCCCCCAGATCGCCAGCATCCAGCCGATCCGCGCCAGCCAGCCGCGCGGCGCCCGCGGGTGCCCGCGCCGTCGCGCCGCCATCAGTGATACCCCTCTCCGTGCTTGACCTTGCCACGGAACACGTAGTACGCCCACACCGTGTACATCAGGATGAAAGGAATGATGAACAACGCCCCCACCAGCGTAAAGCCCTGGCTCTGCGGCKGCGCGGCGGCATCCCAGATCGTGATGCCGGGCGGCACGATATTCGGCCACACGCTGATGGCCAGCCCGCTGTAGCCCAGGAARACCAGGGCCAGCGTGTACATGAAGGGCGCGAGGTGGGCATCCGCGGCCAGCGACCGCACCAGCCGGTACATGCACAGCAACACCAGCAGCGGTACCGGCGCGAACCAGATMAGGTTGGGCAGGCTGAACCAGCGCTGGGCGATGCGCGCATGGGCAAGCGGGGTCCAGATGCTGATGATGGCGATCACGCCCAGCAAGGCCCAGGCCAGTCTGCCGGTGAGGTGCAGCATGCGCTGGTGCAGTTCGCCCTCGGTCTTCATGATCAGCCAGGTGCTGCCCAGCACCGTGTAGGCCACCGCCACGCCAAGCCCGCAGAACAGCGGAAAGGGATGCAGCCAGTCCAGCGGGCCGCCGGCGAAGGCGCGGCCGCTGACGCGGATGCCGTYGATATAGGCCCCCAGCGCAACGCCCTGGAAAAAGGCCGCGGCCAGCGAGCCGCAGATGAACGCCTTGTCCCAGACATGGCGCTCGCGGTCGTTGGCCTTGAAGCGGAACTCGAACGCCACGCCGCGGAAGATCAGGCCCAGCAGCATCAGGACCAGCGGCAGGTAGAGCGCGCTGAGCACCACCGAGTAGGCCAGCGGGAAGGCGGCCAGCAGGCCCGCGCCACCCAGCACCAGCCAGGTCTCGTTGCCGTCCCACACGGGCGCCACTGTATTCATCATCACATCGCGGTCATGGCGGTCCGGCACGAAGGCATAGAGCATGCCGATGCCGAGGTCGAAGCCATCCATCACCACGTACATCATCACCCCGAAGAAAATGATGACGGCCCAGATCAGGGAGAGGTCGATGCCCATGGTCAGCTCCGGGAATGCGTGGATGCGGCGGCCGTGCCGGGCACGTCCCCGGGGTCGTCGACGGCGGACAGCGGGCGGGMCGGCGTGTGGGCCGACGTACGCGCCGGGTGGGKACTCTCTTCGGCGTCGTCGTCGCCTTCATGCATGACCGGCCCCTTGCGCACCAGCCGCATCATGTAGGCGATGCCCACGCCGAACACGAAGAAGTAGGCCACGACGAACAAGGCCAGCGTCAGCGCCAGCTCCGGCGCGCCGTGCGGCGAGACGGCATCGGCGGTGCGCATCACGCCGTAGACCACCCAGGGCTGGCGCCCGATCTCGGTGGTGAACCAGCCTGCCAGGAGGGCCACCAGCCCGGCCGGTCCCATCCACAGCGCCATGCGCAGGAAGGCGCGCGCGCGGTAGAGAGCTTCGCCACGGCGCAGCAGCAGGCTCCACAGCCCGAGCAGGATCATCAGCATGCCCAGCCCCACCATCACGCGKAAGCTCCAGAACAAAATGGTGGCATTGGGCCGGTCCTGCGGCGGGAATTCCTTMAGGCCGGCGATCTGGCCGTCCAGGCTGTGCGTCAGGATCAGGCTGCCCAGGCGCGGGACCTCCACCGCGAAGCGGGTCTCCTCGCGCGCCATGTCGGGCCAGCCGAACACGATCAACGGCAGCGGTTCGTCGCCACGGTTCTCCCAGTGGCCTTCCAGCGCGGCGATCTTGGCAGGCTGATGCGCCAGCGTGTTGATGCCGTGCATGTCGCCGATCACGGCCTGCACKGGTGCCACCACCAGCAGCATCCACATCGCCATCGACATCATCTTGCGTATCGCCGGGTTATCGCGGCCGCGCAGCAGGTGCCAGGCCGCGGAGGCGCCGACGAACAGCGCCGTGGCGAKGAATGCCGCCACGCTCATATGCGCCAGCCGGTAGGGGAAGGACGGGTTGAAGATCACGCGCAGCCAGTCCACCGGCACCACGCGGCCGTCGATGATCTCGTAGCCCTGCGGCGTCTGCATCCAGCTGTTCGAGGCCAGGATCCAGGTCGCCGAGATCAGCGTGCCGAGCGCCACCATCAGGGTGGCGAAGAAGTGCAGGCCGGGGCCGACCTTCTTCCAGCCGAACAGCATCACGCCGAGGAAGCCGGCTTCGAGGAAGAACGCGGTCAGCACCTCGTAGGTGAGCAGCGGGCCGGTCACGCTGCCGGCGAAGTCCGAGAAGAAGCTCCAGTTGGTGCCGAACTGGTACGCCATCACCAGGCCGGACACCACGCCCATGCCGAAATTGACCGCGAAGATCTTGGACCAGAAGTGATAGAGGTCGCGATACACCGGATCCTTCGTGCGCAGCCAGCAGCCCTCCAGCACCGCCAGGTAGCTCGCCATGCCGATGGTGATGGCGGGAAAGATGATGTGGAACGAGATGGTGAACCCGAACTGGATGCGGGCGAGGTCGAGCGCGCTCAGGCCGAACATGGCGTGGTCTCCGTGATGCGGTGGTTGCCCGGGGTGGCTGGTCCATCGCACCCGGTAACGCGTAGGGATAGCGTAGACCACGCCGGGAGCGCGTTGAAGGACGCTTGTGCGTGGCGGCGGCCAGCGCCGGGAGATGGCCCCTGGTACGGCAGGGCGGAAGCGAGCGGGGAGCCTGCCCGKGCGGGCAGGCCTGAAGCGGGGATGTCCATGTGCGAAAGCCATGAGTTGGGCTCGCAACCGGGGCGCGGAGCGCGCCCGGCGCATGCCATGGACAACATGCTACCGGCAGGCCGGCGTGGATAACAGAAGCAACGACTTGAAAAAAGACCGTATCAGTTTGCTGCGCTCAAAGTGGTGCTGGCCGCGCACCGCCGAGCACGGCGTGTTCGGCGGCCCGCGCCTGGCACGCCTCCAGCAGCTGTACGGGAGAGATCTCCTTGCTGCCGATCATGCGGCGCAGCGCCACGGCGGCCTGCGCTGGCAAGCCGTCGTTCCGGGTCATGGTGGATGGGGTTGTGACTGAAGCCCGCGTGGCTAGCGGCTCAGCCCGCGCGCGGCCACCGGCCACAGGCAGGCGACCGTGCCGCCGCGCACGCCGATCATCTCGTCGTACAGGTTGAGGGTGGGATCGCAGTGGCCGGGCACCAGCAGCACCTGGCTGCCCAGTGCCGGCAGCACCGGCGCCGAGCGCGCGCCCGGCGCGGGCAGCGCTTCCACGATGCCGTGCTCGTCGTTGGCCGCCACATAGGCCAGCGCAAAGTCTTGCCCGTCGCTGCCCCATATCAGCGGCAGCCCGGAATCGACCGCCATCGATTTCAGCCCGGCATCCACCACCACGCGGGGGGTAGCCGGCGCGGGCGCCGCGGCGGCCGTCACGCTCATCACGCTGCTGGCGATAAACAGGCTGTGCTCGAAGCGCAGCGGCCCGCAGTAGTTGTTACGGGCATAGTCGCCGTCCATGAAGATGTACGAGCCGGGCTGGATCTCGGTATAGACGCCGCTGTGCAGGTCGAACTCCACGCTGCCGCTGCCGCCGCCGGTGACCGTGGCGCAGGTCACGCCGGCTTCGGCCAGCGCCGCGACCACGGCCGCGGTGCGCCTGGCGGCATCGGCCGCGGCCTGGCGGCGCGCGGCGTAGTCACGCACATGCTGGATGCCGCCGTGATAAGCCTGCAGGCCACGGAATTCCAGCTGCGCGTGCKCGCCGATCGCCTGCGCCAGTTGCAGCGCGGCGGGCGCGCCGGACACGCCGCAGCGGCCCTGGCCCACGTCGATCTCCACGAATACGCCGATGGTGCTGCCGGCCTGTGCCGCGGCGGCGGCCAGCGCCTGCACCTGGCGGGCGTCGTCCACGCACACGCTCATGCGCGCATGCACGGCCAGCTGCGCCAGCAGCGCGGCCTTGGCGGGCCCGGCGATCTGGTTGCTGACATGGATGTCCCTGACTCCCGCCTGCACGAAGGGCAGCGCCTCGCTGACCTTCTGGCAGCAGATGCCRACCGCGCCGCGCGCGATCTGCGCCAGTGCGATCTGCGGGCATTTGTGCGCCTTGGCATGCGGGCGCAGCTGCACGCCCGCCTGGTCGGCGGCCTGCTGCATGTGCGCCACGTTGCGCTCGAATGCGTCCAGGTCGAGCACCAGCGCGGGCGTGTCGATGGCGGTCATCGGCTGCCCGGCCACGGCGGCCGGCGCGAGCTGCAGGGCGGCCAGGGCCGAAGGCATCTGCGGGGATGGCGAAGCGGAAGCGGTAGTTGTCATGGAAGGCCTGTCTGGTGTCGTTCGGTTGGCATGGCGCCGCCGGCGGGCGGCCGTGCCTGCGATGATGTGGCGCGCGGGCGGGCGCTGTCAAACCAGCGTGCCGCCGCGCCGGTCACCGCGCCCGCCTCGACACTTGGCGCCATCAGTCGGCCTGGATATTGGCGCGCTGCGCAATGGCCCGCATGCGCGGCAGCTCCTTCGTGATCAGCGCGGTCACTTCGGCCGCATTGCCGTAGGCAGGCTCGAACCCGTTGTCGAGCAGCTTCTTGCGGGTGTCCGGGTCGGCCATGGTATCGGCCAGCGCCTTTTCCAGGCGTGCCTTGACCTCGGGCGGCAGTCCGCGTGGCGCCACCACCGCCAGCCAGGTGTCCATGTCGGTGGCGGGGAAGCCGCTTTCCGCCACGGTCGGCACTTCGGGCAGCAGGCTGGAGCGCTTCGCGGTGGTGATGGCGATGGCCTTGACCTTGCCCGCGCGGATCTGCGGCACCGCGGCCGCCACGGTGTCCACTGAGAACGGGATCTGCCCGCCGATCAGGTCGGTCATGGCGGGCGAGCTGCCGCGGTACGGCACGTGCAGCATCTTGATGCCCAGGTCGTTGAGCAGCATCTCGCCGGCGAACTGCGCCGTGGTGCCGCTGCCGAAGGAGCCATACGAGAACTTGCCCGGCGCGGCCTTGACCGCTGCCGCCAGTTGCTTGAGGTTGTTGACCGGTACGTCGCGGTTGGCCAGCAGGATCAGCCCGGTGCGCCCTGTCAGCCCGATCGGCTCGAAGCTCTTGAGCGGATCGTAGGGCAGCTTGGGATGGATGGCCGGGTTGACCGTAAACGTGGTGCCGGAACTCACCAGCAGCGTGTAGCCGTCGGGCGCGGCCTTGGCGACGATGCCGGCGCCGACGATGGTGCCGGCGCCCGGCCGGTTGTCGATCACCACGGTCTGGCCCAGCCGGTCGCCCAGCTTCTTGGCCAGCAGGCGGCCGATCACGTCGGTGGCGCCGCCCGGCGGGAAGGGGATCACCATCTGGATCGGACGCGAAGGGTAGGTATCGGCCAGCGCGCTGCCGGCGGGGACCGCCAGGCAGCAGGCGGCCAGCCATGCAAGCTTGATGGGTTGGAAGGATGTCATGCTGGCTCTCCTGCGGGTCGGGGTTGTCGTGGATCGGAACAGAATCAGCGCGCCTGGCGCGCCAGCGCGGCAGCCTTGTCGAGGAAGGCCTGGTATTCGGCCTGCGGCACGAACAGCCCGCCGGTGGTCCACACCAGGTGCATGGCTTGCGGCATGACGGCGTCCAGCTGGTGCCGGGCCAGGTAAGCGCGCCCGGCTTCGCTTTCGCACAGCATGCGCGGCCCGCTGAAGCCGGCCGCGGCGGAGGGCTCGATGCGCACGCCTTCGCTGCGCCATGCCAGCGCGAGGTGCCGGAACAGCGTGTCGTCCGCCACCGTGAAGACGCCGGACAGCAGCGGCCGCATCACGCCGGCCGCGAGTTCGGAGGCGCGCGGCACGGCCAGGCCGTCAGCCTCGGTGAGGTTGGTGAGGCCGGCATCGTAGACCGAGGGGTTACCGTCCTGCGCCGCCATCTGCACCAGGAAGCAGGGCGATTGCGTGGGCTCGGCGAAGAAGCAATGCACATGCGGGCCAAGCAGCTGGCGCAGGCCGAAGGTGATGCCGGCCGGCGCGCCGCCCACGCCGCACGGCRGGTAGACGAAGAGCGGGTGCGCGGCATCCACGAGGATGTCCCGCGCGGCCAGTTGCTMGCGCAGGTGCAGCGCCGCGGCGCCGTAGCCCAGCAGCAGCGACAGCGAACGCTCATCGTCGACGAAGTAGGTGAACGGGTCATGCTGCGCCTGGCGACGGCCGGCGGCCACGGCTTCTTCGTAGTCGCCGGCATGCTCCACCACTTCCACGCCGCGGCTGCGCAGGCGCGCCTTCTTCCATGCCTTGGCGTCGGCCGACATATGCACGGCGGCGCGAAAACCCAGCGCCGAGGCCATCACGCCGATGCTCAGTCCGAGGTTGCCGGTGGAGCCGACCGCGACCTGGTAGCGCCMGAACAGCGCGCGCGCCGCCGGCGCGCCCAGCGCCAGGTAATCCGGGGGTGCGTCGCGGCCGGGGCCGACCAGGCCGTGTTCCAGGGCCAGCGTCTCGGCAAATTCGAGCACTTCGTGAATGCCGCCGCGCGCCTTGATCGAGCCGGCCACCGGCAGGCTGTGATCGGCCTTGATCCAAAGGCGGCCCAGTTCGTGCGGCAATCCCAGGGCTTGCTGCATGCCGGGGGCCGCCAGCAGCGGCGATTCGATGGTGCCGCCGGTCCGCGCCAGCTCTGGGAACAGCGTGGCCAGCAACGGCGCAAAGCGGCGCAAGCGTGCCTGTGCCGCCCTGATATCAGCTAGACTAATGCTGCGCTCGCCTGCGGGCTGCGCCGCCGGTGGCGCGTCGGTGCGGCCGGGATTGCACCACAGCAGGGGTGTGGCGGTGCTCAGGCCGGCGAGGCCCGCATCGGAGAACAGTGKTTGGGGTGCGGCTGCGGATGCATGCATGGAGGTGGGTGCCTGCTGCGTTTCGGAATGGCTTCATTGTTGGTCCCGGCCGGCGCCGTGACAATCCATTTATATTTAGCCAGGCATYAGTATTACTAATGGCGATGCGATCTGTTCCCCATGCGGGTGCATGTCGTCGGTCCGGTGCGCCGGGCGCGCCGCTTTACCGTGAGTCCGTCCCGTGAGCACTCTGCTGTCGTCTTCCGTCTTGAGCTGGCTGCGCTGCTTCGAAGCCTCCGCGCGACATTGCAACTTCACCCATGCCGCCGCCGAGCTCTGCGTCACGCAGGGCGCCGTCAGCCAGCAGGTCAAGCAACTCGAGCAATGGCTGGACCGGCCGCTTTTCCTGCGCACGCCGCGCGCGCTGGTGCTCACGCCCGAGGGCGACCGGCTGCGCTTCGTGCTGCGCGAATCCTTCCAGGCCATCGAGGGCACGCTCACGCAGCTGCGCAAGCCGCGCGAGTCCGGTCCCATCGCGCTGAGCTGCGCGCCGTCGTTCGCGATGCGCTGGCTGACCCCGCGCCTGGGCGATTTCTTCCGCGATCATCCGCAGGTGGGCCTGCGCGTCTATGGCGAGTTCCACGCGCTGGACCGCGGCCGCATGGTGCGCGACGGCATCGACGCCGCGGTGCGCTTCGACCTGGGCGGCTACGACGACCTCAAGGCCCGCCTGTTCCTCGATGAATGGCTGCTGCCGGTGGCCAGCCCCGCCTTCGTGGCCGCGCATCCCGAACTGCGCGCCCCGCGCGACCTCAAGGGCGCGTGGCTGCTGCACGACACCAGCCCCTGGGACGGCGCGCAGCCGTTCGACGAGTGGCTGCACTGGCTGCGCATGGCCGGGGCCGAGGTGACGGGCCTGGACGCGGGGCAGCGCTTCAACCTGTCCCAGCTCGCGGTGGGGGCGGCACTGGCGGGGCAGGGCATCGCCATGGGCCGCTCGGCGCTGGTGCTGGAGGATATCGAGGCCGGGCGGCTGGTCGACCTGTTCGGCATCCATGCCCGCTCGCAGGCGTCCTACTTCTTTGTCAGCGCGCACGGCCAGACGCCACATATCGCCATGGTGGAAGACTGGCTGGCGGCCGAGGGTGCGCGCTTCGATACCGCGCGGGCCAAGGTGCTCGATATCCGGGCGCGCCGCCCGCCCGGCGGCCCCGGGGCACGGCGGCGCGCCTGATGCGCTGCGGCATGCACAGCCACGGATGACAAGCGGGCCGATTATCGGCATAGTTTGCGGCTTTCGCGCGATGCGCGCAGCGCACATGCGGCGACGCGGCAAGCCAGGCCGCCGCCGCTATCCTGGGTTCAGATGGACTTTCCTCTCGTGATCGTGGCGCTGGGCGCCGTCGTGGCCGGCTWCGTGCAGGGCTTGTCCGGTTTTGCCTTCGGCATGGTGGCCATGTCGTTCTGGGTGTGGACGGTCGAGCCGCGCCTGGCGGCGGCCATGGCGGTGTTCGGCTCGCTCACCGGGCAGGTKGTGGCGGCCATCACGGTGCGGCGCAGCTTCTCGCTCCGCCAGCTGCTGCCCTTCGTGGCCGGCGGTATTGTCGGCATTCCCATCGGGGTGGCCATCCTGCCGGTGCTCAATGCMAATGTCTTCAAGGCCTGCCTGGGCGCCTTGCTGGCGGTGTGGTGCCCGCTCATGCTGATGTCCGCGCAGTTGCCGCGCATCCGCTTCGGCGGACGGCTGGCCGATGGCCTGATCGGCGCCGCCGGCGGCATCATGGGCGGCATCGGCGGTTTCACCGGCGTGATTCCCACCCTGTGGTGCACGCTGCGCGGACTGCCCAAGGACGAGCAGCGCGCCATCATCCAGAATTTCAACCTGGCCACGCTGGCGGTGACGATGGCGACCTACGTCGGCACCGGCATCGTCACGCGCGACATGCTGCCGATGTTCCTGGTGGTGGGGCCGGCCATGCTGGTGCCCAGCATCCTGGGCGCGCGCCTGTATATCGGCATCAGCGAGATCGCTTTCCGTCGCATCGTGCTGAGCCTGCTGACGGCCTCGGGCGTGGCGCTGCTGGCGGCCTCGTTGCCCAGGCTGCTCGGAGCCATGCACTAAGCCGTAGCCGCTCAGGTCGCTCAGGTGTGGAAGGGCTCATCGTTGCCGCTGCGCTCGAATTCCGCGATCACCTGCGCGCCAAGCAATAGCAGCGTGGCGGCGATCTCCAGGCTGAGCAGCACCACGATGGCCGTGGCCAGCGAGCCGTACACCACGCTGACCTGCGACAGCGTGGTGAAGTACCACACCAGCACGTGGCGCGAGATCTCCCACAGCGCCGCCGCGGTCACGGCGCCGAGCAGCGCATGCCGCAATGACAGGCGGCCCACCGGCATCACCAGGTAGATCGAGGTCAGCATCAGGATCTCGCCCGCCAGGCCGAGCAGGTACAGCAGGCTGCCCGAGAGGCGGTCCAGCGACCAGTCGTGCCCCAGTACCTCCACATGCCGCTGGCCGAAGGCCTGCAGGGAGCCCGACACCACCGTCACCAGCAGCAGGCCGAGGCTGAGCACGACGATATAGCAGTAGGGCAGCACCGCGGACACCATGAAGTGGCGGCGGCGGATTGCCACGCGGTGCTCGAAGATCACCGACATGGCGTTCTCCAGCACCGTKAACGCCAGCGAACTGAAGAAGATCATGCTCGCCAGCAGCACCCAGCCGATCACGCCGCGGTTGTCCAGGAAGTTCGCCAGCTCGGCGATCAGCGCGCGCGATTGCCCGGGCACCAGCCATTCCAGGTAGCGCGACAAGGTGCGCAGCAATGCCTGCGGCTCGATCACGTGGGACAGCGCGATCACCATCAGGATCAGCAGCGGCACGATCGACAGGAGGGCGTAGTAAGCCACCGCGCCGGCCAGCAGCAAGCCCTGGTTGGCGCGGAAATGCCGCAGCGTGCGCAGCATGAAGGCGCCCGGGTGCTTCAGTACCAGCCGGGCGCGCGCATCGAGGATGGGCATGGCGAAGGGGCTGTGATTGTTCGGGCCGCAAAAAGTGCGGAAGCGGCGCGGCGCAGGCATGCGGCGGCGGGCGCGCCTGGCCCGGCGCAAAGCGCCGCCTTGCCCTTGAAGTTCCAGTCAATGTTCAATGTGGTGCATGACGCGTACAAGGGCAAGACGAGCTTGTCCTACATGGGCGGGCGGCATTCTCCGACAGCAATGGGGACCGGCGGGGCTATGCTGGGAAGAAKGCTCCAGCCATCAGCCCAAGCCCAGCCCCAGTCATCAGCCCCTCCCATCGCCACCACGCCTGTCGCCATGCCCTTTTCCMTGCCTTCGCTCAGCCATCTCCGCCTCAGGCAGCGGCAATCGGCGGCCCAATCGGCGGCCCAATCGGCGGCCGATGCCAATGCCGCGGCCGCCGCCGCMGCTGCGCCTGGCGAGGCCACCGCCACCGCGCCAGCGGCGCAGGCAGCCGGGGCGGCGCAAGCCGTCGGCCTGCCTGACAGCGGCAATGCACCGCCCGAGGCGCCGGCAGCCACACCCGCAGAGACGCTCGCCGGGCCGGCCGCCGCTCCCGTGGCTGCAGGTGGCCGCGGCGAACAGGCCCTCGTCATCCTGGCCGTGCTTGCATCGCTCTATACGCTTCATCTTGCCAGCGCTTTCGTGATMCCGGTGGTGCTGGCGATCGTGATCGCCTATATGCTCGATCCGCTGGTTACCTTCCTGTTCCGCCGCCGCATCCCGCGGGTGATCGGCGCATCGCTTGTGCTGCTGGCCATGCTTTCCGGCGTGGTGTGCTGCGCCTACCTGCTGCAGGACCAGGCAGCAGGGCTGGTGGACCGCCTGCCGGAGGTGGCCACCAAGCTTTCGCGTTCGCTAGGCGCGCTGCTCAGCGGCGACGACTCCATGGTGCAGAAGGTCCGCCGCGCGGCCACGGTGCTGGCGGGCACCGGGCAGCCGCMGCCGGCCCGCACGCCGCASGTCGTCGTGGAGCGCTCGGGCGACGCCATGACGAATATGCTGGTGGCCGGATCGATGGGCATCCTCGCCTTGTTGGCACAGGCTGCGGTGGTGCTGTTCCTGGCCTTCTTCATGCTGGTMTCGGGCGATATGTTCAAGCGCAAGTTCGTCAAGATGGCCGGTACCACGCTCTCGCAGAAGAAGATCAGCGTGCATATGCTCGACGAGATCAACCGCCAGATCCAGGGCTATATGGTGATGCTGCTGGTCGCCAATGCCATGGTGGGCATGCTGACGTGGCTGTTGCTGAAGTGGCTGCACCTCGATAACGCCGGCACCTGGGCATTGACCGCGGCGGCGCTGCACCTGGTGCCGTATTTCGGCGCGGCGCTGATCGCGGTGTGCATCGGGCTGGCCGCCTTCATGCAGACCGGCGGTGCCTTCGGCCTGGCCGCGCTGGCGGCCGGCGGCTCGCTGCTGATCGCCACGCTGATCGGCTCGGTGGTCACTACCTGGATGACGGGCCGCATGGCGAAGATGAATGCAGTGGCGGTGTTCGTGGCGCTGCTGCTCTTTACCTGGCTATGGGGTGCCTGGGGCGTGCTGCTGGCCATTCCCATCGCGGTGATCGCCAAGGTGGTGGCCGATCATGTGGAAGGCATGGAGGTGCTGGCCGAATTCCTGGGCGAGTGAGCGCGGCCGGGGCTGTCTCAAGCGGGGGCCGCGAACTGCGTCACCAGCGCCGCCGCCGCCGGCGAAAGCGCCTGCGGCTCGCACGCTAGCAAGCGCAGCGTGCCTTCTCCTGCCAGGATCAGTTCAGCCGCTTGCGCGCCGAAGCGCAACACGCCTTMGGCGAAGACGCGCTCGTGAGGCAGCGCCGCGCCTTCGTCTTCGCGCATCGATACGAACCGCAGCGGCCGCACGCACATGGGCTGGCTTTCGCCGTCCAGCCACAGCCATTGGTATTTGCGCGCGCGCGGCGCCTCGGCGGGCAGGCCAAGGCGCTTGATCTCGAGCACGGTGCCCGCGGCGGCGCTGAACGCGAACAGGATCCGGTAGTCAGGTGCGGCAGGCGATGCCGGTGGGGTTTGCGTCATGGCTTGCCGTACAGGGTGCCGCGAAGGGAGCGCAATTCTACCGGACCTGGCCGCCACGCACGGTGCATGCCGCGCATATCGTTAGGCGAACACGCGCTGCCGGAAGGCGCCAAGGTCGGCATCCAGAACGATCCCTCCAATGGCAACCGCGCTGCTGCGCCATGGGTGAAGCCGCTGGTGACGGCGTACCAGTCGCAGGAGGTGCGCGACTTCCTGGCCAGGCAGTTCAAGGGTGCCATCCTGCCCGCGTTCTGACGCGCGGCCGGCGCTGGCGTGCCTTCACGCGCCCAGCGCTTCCTCCACGAACAGCAGTCGGTCGTTGCCCCAGAACAGTTMGTCGCCGACGACAAAGCTCGGCACACCGAACAGGCCGCGCGCCACTGCCGCCTCGGTGGCCTGCTTKAGGGCGTCCTTGACGACGGGGTCCTCGATCATCTTCAAGGCCTCGCGCGGGTCGAGGCCGGCCGCCGCCAGCGCCGCGCCGATCTCGGCGGGATCGTTGAGGTTGCGCTGCTGCTCCCACATGGCGGCGAACATGGCCTCCACATAGCGGTGGAAGGCGGCTTCGTCGCGCAGCTGGTAGCCCTTCGCGGCGCGCATCAGCGCCAGCGTGTTGATCGGGAAATGCGGATTCTGCTGCAGGTTGGCGCCGTAGCGCTTCGACCAGCGCGCGGTATCGGTGTTTGACCAGCGGCCCTTGGCGGGAATCTCCGCGGGACTGTGGTTGCCGGTGGCCTTGAACACACCGCCGAGCAGGATGGGCTGCCAGTCGATCCGCGCGCCGGTGCGCTGCGCCACGCGCGGCAGCTCCTTGTAGGCCAGGTAAGAGTAGGGGCTGCCGAAATCGAAATAGAAGGTGACCTGCTTGCTCATCTGTTGTCTCCGTTCATGGTTTTCCTGGCGGACATTCTCTTGCGCCGATGCTCACCAGGTCTCCATCCACGGGCGGATGTCCAGTTCGTGGGTCCAGGCGTCGCGCGGCTGCTKGTGCAGCATCCAGTAGGTATCGGCGATGTGCTCGGGATTGACGATGCCGTCGTTGTCCTTGGCCGCATAGCGGTCGGGGAAGTTCGAGCGGATAAAGTCGGTGTCGATGGCGGCGTCCACCACCAGGTGCGCCACGTGGATATTCTTCGGGCCAAGTTCGCGCGCCATGCTCTGCGCCAGTGCGCGCAGCGCATGCTTGGCGCCGGCGAAGGCGCTCATGCCGTCGCGCCCGCGCAGGCTGGCCGTGGCGCCGGTGAAGAAGATCGAGCCGTGGCCGCGCGGCAGCATCACGCGGGCGGCCTCGCGTCCCATCAGGAAGCCGCCGAAGCAGGCCATCTCCCAGACCTTGAAGTACACGCGCKAGGTGGTCTCCAGGATGGAGAAGCGCACGTTGGCGCCGATATTGAAGATCGCCACCTCCAGCGGCGCGATCTCGCGCTCGATGCGCTMGATCAGCGCCACGGTGTCTTCTTCCTTGCGCGCGTCGCAGGCAAAGCCGTGCGCCTCGCCGCCCTCGGCGCGGATCTGCTCCACCAGCGGCGCAAGCTTGTCGGCATTGCGGCGCGTGACGCAGGCGATATAGCCTTCGCGCGCAAAGCGGCGCGCAATGGCGCCGCCCGTAGCGTCGCCCGCACCCACCACCAGAACGGCTTTCTTGTTGGTCATTGCATTGTCTCCAGTCTGCGATATTGCGCCCGGGCAGGACCCCGGGCGGTTTTTTTCGTCGCTGCGCGGTGCGCCGCCTTGCTGTGGCGGCRAATCTGCCCTAAGCTGAACGATCGTTTAGTAAGCGAACTTTATGGTACGAATGCGGCCGGCGTCAAGCCTTGGCACCATACCCCGCCCCCCCAGGAACAGCACTGCGTGATTCCGCAATCCACAAAGCCGCCACGCGCGAGCGTGTGATAGCAGCCAGCGGCGCGCTAGCCAGGCGCGGGGGCTTCGCCACCACGGGCGTGGATCCGCTCATGGGAGCCGCCGGGCTGACCGGCGGCGTCCGGCTGGCTGGATGCGCTATTGCGGCGCAGCCGCACGACGGCCAGCGGCTCGTCCGACAGGAGCAGCCGCAGGCCGGCGGCAGCCACGTCCACGCGCAGTGTTTCTCCCCCATGCCAGCGGCACGGCGATACTKCCGCGCTCGCCCGTGCGCAGCGTCTGCCCGTGCCCTGGCGGCAAGGCTGTCGCGGATCGTCTGCGACGGGTGCCAGAGCCTGCCGTGCCCGGTGGAGAACCCGTCGCGGACCGCGATCAAGGCCGTTGCAAGTGCCGACGCGCGCACCACGAAGCCGGAAGCCGCCACTGGGCACGTCCGGGACCAGCCGGGCAGCGCGMGGCACGACAGCAGCATTGATGCCACGTCGGCCTCCCATGCGCGTTTTTCCGTGCATTTGCMGGTATTTGCATGCCATTGGCAGCGGCGCCGGCCGCGGTCCCGAGGATCGCATGGGCCCGCGCGGGGACCATGTTCGGCGTCGCACCGACGCATCGTCCGGGCGGGGGACGCGCTGGCCGCTTCGCCTGCCGGGATGGCGCGGGTTGCCCTCCGGGCGGGAAGCKGGCCTGGGGATCCCGGCGCGGTCCGCGACACCACATTCCAGCGCGGGGTCGATGCCTATCGCACCGATAAACAACATCAAAGGAAAACCTGCGTGCGATATCCCATACTGGTAGCAAAGAGGTTCGCGATACCGTGACAACCTGCCGTTTCCAAGGCGGGTTCTAGCGCCACAGCGAGCCAGGGTGCCGCAGGCGACACAGGCGACCCGGTCGATCCGGCCACGCCAGCGTCAGGCATGCGCACTCATCGACGAACTCCATACCAACAGAGCCACATCATGTCCTTCACCCTCAAGGTCAACCTGGCACACGACATCTTTCCCAACGAACTCGACGCGCGCGTGGCCGACATGCGCCAGCTTGCCCAGGACGTCAGCAAGGAGCTTGCCCGCAGCCAGCAGCGGCGCGAGCGCGAGCGCMGCGAACCCGACCMGAGCGACCCGCATACGCGCCACTAGCTGGGTACCCGCGCGCTGCGTGCCCGTTCCTGCACCGCGCGGCGCAGGGCCGGCAGCACMTMGCCTTCGAGCCCGGACACAGCGGGGCCCTGCGCCCACACTTCGTGGTCCACGACGGCGGCGAAGAACGGCGTGCCATAGGCGTTCTGGATGATCGCGTGGCCGTCGCGCGTCTCGGTGGCAACCCACTTGAGGTGGTCAGGCAGCAGGCCGGCGGTGACGACGGCCTTGCCGCTKCCCAGGCTCAGCTTCACATAGTCGATTTCCCGGAACTCCGGAAACGACTTCGCCATCTTGTCCATGCGCCCGAAGTATTCCGCTTCATAGCCTCGGCATGGCGGGCAACTGGCCTGCCCGAGGTAGAGCAGGGTGATGCGGGATTCGGCGGTGGCGTGGAAGGGCGCTGCCTCGCCTGGTTGCGCGCTGGCACCGGCCATCCGGCCGGCGATCAGGACCGCGGGGGCGGCAATCAGCAGGGTTCGGCGGTCCATGGCTGGCTCCTCCGGGGCACTCGACAAGCAGAGTATCGGCCGCCATGCGCCGCCGCGCATCCCCGGAATGGGGGATGCAGGGATGCGCGCAAGCTGCCGCGCTAGCGGTGGAAGCCGTGGAAGCCGTGGAAGCCGCCCATGCGCCGCCCGCCGCCGCGCGCGCCGAAGCTGGCGCCGKGGTTGCCCGCGCCGCCGCCCCACTGGCGAGCAGTCTGGCCAAAGCGCTGCTGTCCCAGGTCGCGCGCCTGGCGTTGTTGCTCCAGCTGGCCGCCGACGTTGGCATTGGCATCGGGCTGCACCGGCTCCCAGCCGCCCGAGGTGTGCTTTTGCCAGCCGCCGTCCTGGGTGTGCTGGTAGATGTTGCCGTCATGTCCGGCGTAGACGTCGCCGTTGTTCCAGGCCACGCCGTTGCCCTGGCCGCGGTTGACCACGAAGCCCTTGCTGCCGGCTTCGCGCTGGCCGGTCTGGGTATTGCCGGCCACGCCGAACTCGGCCGCGCCGGCGCGCCCGGTCTGCGCGTTGTAGCCGGCCACCTGGCGCCCGCCCGCGTAGTTGCCGGTGTATTCATTGCCGGCGATGCCGCCGCGCCCGGCGCCGGCGCTGCCCGTGGACGGGTTGTAGAACGAGCCCTGGCGCCCGGCCGCGGCATTGCCGCTGTACGGGTTGAAGGCGGCGCCCGCGCTGCCCTGGAAGCGGGCGCCGGTGGCCGGGTTGTAGCCGGCGCCTGCGGTGCCGCGCCATTGCGTGCCGGTCCAGGCGTCCCAGCCCGAGGCATGGGTCACCGTGCCTTGTCCCCAGCGTCCGTAGAAGTTGGCCTGGTTCACGTTGACGTAGTTCCAGTTGTAGCCCCCGCCCCACCAGTACGGTCCCCAGTAGGGTGACGCCGCGCCCCAGAACGCCCCTGCMGCGAAGCCGAAGGCGAAGCCCTCCGCGGCGCCGAGCGCAAAGCCCGCGCCGTAGCCGTAGGTGGGCGGATAGCCGTAGTAGACCGAGCCCACATAGGCCGGATAGACATAGCCCGTGCCGTACACCACGGTGCCGTCGGCGCTGATCACCACACCCATGTAGCCGGGCGTGTAGCCCACTACCACGGTATCGGGCGCGACCGAATAGATGCGGACATAGGTGACGTAATGCAGCGGCGAGCTGGCCGGGATGGTGTAGATCGCGCCGGGCACCTCGGTGGCGACACGCCAGGGGCCGGTCGGGCCGGCGGCGGTGAACCAGACCCCGTTGGCCACTGCGTAGAAGTGCTCTGCGTCGGTCTGGATCACGGGCGTGGCGGCGTTGACGGCGTAGTTCAGCGAGGTGCCCTCGATCGGCGCGAAGCGCGGCGAGCCGTCGAAGCCGACCGTCAGCGTGGCCTTGGCGCGCGCTACCGCCGCTGTCTGCGGAATGGTGGCCGCGATCTGCGCCTCGCGTGCCTGCGGCGTGCCCGGCACGGAAACCAGCACGTTGGCCCTGGGATCCTGGGGCGAGATGCGCGCGAAGTCCGCGGGCAATGCACTGCCCGGCACGAACTGCCACGGCCCGTCGACACCCGGCGCGGCGAACCAGCGCCCCGAGACCAGCACGTAGTAGCGGTTGCTGGCGGGGTCGACGAACACCGCGCGGTCGGTGTTGCTCACGGTCAGCAGGCTGACGCCGGCCACCGGCAACAACTTGGGCGCGCCATCGGTGACGATCAGCTCGGTGGGGCCTGTCGCCACCAGGATGGCGGGCGGGGCGGCGGGACGCCTGCCGTCGGCCGGCAGCATCGGATCGGCCTTGGCGCCGGCCTGGGCCTTGCCAGCGGCGGTGACCAGCGCCTGCGGCGGGCTGGCGATCATCTGCCACGGCCCGCCGAGCGCGGCGGCGCCGTACCAGTAGCMGGCCGCCTGCAGGTAGAGTTGGCCGGCACTGTCGCGCAGCAGCAGGGCGCGGCTGTTGAGGGCATGCTGGTAGCGCGTGCCGCCGGCCTCGCGCCAGGCCGGCTCGCCATCGACCAGCACCAGCAGCGTGGGCACGGGCGCGAAGACGATGCGCGGCGCGTCGTTCTTCACCGCCACGCCGGAGGCCCTGGCGACTTCCTGCGAGGCCGCGTAGCTGGCCTGCAGTTCATCGAGCGGCACCGTGAGCCCGGCCGGCGGCAGGCGCGCCAGCAGCGCCTGCCGCACCTGGCCGGCCGCCTCGGGATTGGTCGGCACGTCGACGCTGTCCACCTGGATCGCGCGCATCTGCACCAGGCCGGATGCCTTGTCGATATCGGCATGCGCGGAGAAGCGCACCACGCCGTAGGTCGGCGTGCCGTTCTTCGCCCCCACCGCCACCGCGGCGCGGCCGKAGAKGCKGTCGCCGTCCCATTGCTCGATCTGCGGCTGGTACATCTCGATATGCTGGCTGGCCGCGTCGAAGTTGCGCGGCCAGGTCAGCGGCGCGGCTGTCCGGGGCGGATTGGCCGCCTGTGCCGGCGGCATGCCCAGCGCCAGGCAGGCGGCAATCAGCAGCAGGCGCAGGCGCGCGGTGGCCGGCGTGGCGGCGGTGGCTGGCATGGTGCGGCTCCTTGTCGGCAAATCCAGCAGGCTGGCCGGCAGCGGGCGATAGTCCCAGCCTGGCCGGGCGCGGCAAGCGCCGCCCGGCCACCCATGGCGCGGGCATTGCCCCTGCCTGGGTCAGACGGCCCGGAGCGCTTCGTCGATCCGGGCGCGCGTGGCGCGCGGTGGCGTGGCGCCTATTCGTTGCTCACCTTGCGCKATTTCCAGCGGCCGTCGCTCTGCTTGCAGAACCAGCCGGTCCAGTTGTCTTCCAGGCCATCGCGCTTGAGCTGGGTGCGCAGCAGGCGGCAGGACTGGCCCTGGTCGGTCTTGGAGCGCAGCGGCGTGAGCGAGCCTTCGATGGCGCGGCGGCCGCTCGTGGCGGGATAGTTCCAGGGCACCACGGCGCCGTCGGCGCCGGTGTTGAGGATCTCGCCCACGCTCTTGGCGAGTGCGGCGGATTCCTTCTGGCTCATCTTGCCGATCACCGTGGCATTGACGAATGTGTCGAAGTAGGCGAGCGCGGGCGCGGCCGGGGCCAGCAGGGCGGCACATGCCAGCGAAGTTCGGAACAACTGGCGCGGTGTCATGGATGCAGTCCTTTTGTCGTGGGTGGTTCGATGGATCGAAGGGCGCGGGACGCGTCCGGATACAGACGGCGCGAAGCCCGCACGCGTGCGGAGTCCCGCGCTCGTCACGTTTTCATCGCGTCCTGCTACCTTATGCCATCCGCATGCCGGTGCGCGCCCGAGTGAAAACTTTCACATCCAGTACAAAAAGCGACATAACCACGCCGAAAGATTTCAGTACCCGGCACGACAGGCGATATGCCATGCTGCTCGCCAGTGCCTGATACGGCGCCGGCCCGATTTGCGTCCGTGCGTCCTGACGAGAGAGCGGCAAATGAGCGCAAGAGAGGCAATGGCGGCGCTGCAGCGCCATGTCGAGGGGGCCATCAAGGGGCAGGGCGAGGTGATCCGCCAGATCGTGATCGGCCTGCTGGCCAACGGCCACCTGCTGCTGGAGAGCGTGCCCGGCCTGGCCAAGACGCGCATGGTCAAGAGCGTGGCGGCCAGCCTGGACGCGCAGATGCGCCGCATCCAGTTCACCCCGGACCTGCTGCCGGCCGATATCACCGGCGCCGACGTGCTCTACCAGGAAGGCGGGCGCAACAGCTTCCGCTTCCAGCCGGGCCCGGTGTTCGGCAACCTCGTGCTGGCCGACGAGATCAACCGCGCCCCGGCCAAGGTGCAGTCCGCCTTGCTCGAAGCCATGGAGGAGCGCCAGGTCTCGGTGGGCGGCACCACGCATCCGATGCCCCCGCTGTTCATGGTGCTGGCCACGCAGAACCCGATCGAGCAGGAGGGCACCTATCCGTTGCCCGAGGCGCAGATGGACCGATTCCTGATGAAGGTGCTGATCACCTATCCTGCCGCCGACGATGAGCGCGAGGTGCTGCGCCTGGTGYGCGCGGAGGAGCGTGGCGAGGGGCCGGCCCCGGCCGATGCGCCCGCGGGCGAGAATCCGCCGCCACGGCGCGTGCCACAGGCCGCGATCTTCGCGGCGCGCGCGGAAATCAGCGCCATTCACGTGGCCGACGCGATCGACCGCTACATCGTCGACCTGGTCAACGCCAGCCGCGCGCCGGCCCGCTATGACGAGGCGCTGGCCAAATGGATCGCGCTGGGCGCCAGCCCGCGCGGCGGCATCGCGCTGGACCGCGCCGCGCGCGCCCATGCCTGGCTCGAAGGACGCGATCATGTCACGCCAGACGATGTGCGCGCGATGGCGCTGCCCACCCTGCGCCACCGGCTGATCCTGTCCTACGACGCCAACGCSGACGGAGTGGATGCCGATGCGGTGGTGCGCAAGCTGGTGCAAAGCGTGGCCGTGCCGGCCTAGCAACGGGGAACCCAGGTGGCCACGGAGGCGGCGCGCACGGCAGCGGAGATCGGCACGGTGTGGGTGGATGTCGCGCACCTGGCGCGGCTCGAGCACGCCGTGCGCGATCTGGGCTTCACCATGCGCCAGCCGCACGCCAGCGTGCTGGCGGGCAAGCACGGCTCGCGCATCCGCGGGCGCGGGCTGAATTTCGAGGAATTGCGCGGCTACCGGCAGGGCGACGATATCCGCCATCTCGACTGGCGCGCCTCGCTGCGCGCCGGGCGCGCGCTGGTGCGCGCCTACACCGAAGAGCGGGACCTGCCGGTGCTGCTGGTGGTGGACCAGCGCATGCCGATGTTCTTCGGCTCGCGGCGCGCCATGAAATCCGTGCTGGCGGCGGAGTTCGCCGCGTTGTGCGCGTGGATGGCACTGCAGGCCGGCGACCGCGTGGGCGCCGTGGTCTTCAACGACAGCGACACCACGCTGGTGCGCCCGCTGCGCAGCCGCGCGCGCGTGCAGGCCGTGCTGGGCGCGGTGGCCGGCATGAACCAGGCGCTGCATGCCGGCAGCACGGCGCGGCCCGTCTATGGCCAGCTCGACCGCGCGCTGGAGCGCGCGCTGCAGGTGGCGGCGCATGACCACCTGGTTTGCGTGGTAAGCGATTTCGCCGGGGCCGGGCAACGCACGCAGGATCTGCTGCGCCAGCTGTCCAGCCACAACAGCGTGATCGCCGCGCTGGTGTTCGACCCGATGTTCCAGGCCGTACCGCACCACACCGGGCGCATGGTGGTGACGGAGGGCGAGTTGCAGGTMGAGCTGGACATGGGCGCCAGGACCGTGCGCGAKCCGATCGAATCCTTCTTCACCGGCCGCCTGCACGAGGTCACCGCGCTGCTCAAGCGCAGTGGCGTGCCGATGATGGCAATCGATACCGAGGGCGAGGCGCTGGCCCAGTTGCGCCACCTGCTGGGACGCCTGGCCCCGCGCGGCAAGGCGCCGCGGCCATGAGCGCACGGCGCGCACGGCCATGGCAGAGCTGATCCGCGCCAGCGTTGCCGGCAGCCCCGGCGCCGCGCCTGCCGATGCCACGCTGTCCGCGCTGCAGGAGATCCCCACGCCCGCGCCGGTCTCATGGTTGCCGCAGACCTGGGGCTGGGCGGTGCTGGCCGCGCTCCTGCTGACGGTGCTGGCGCTGCTGGCGTGGCGCGTGTACCGTCGCCGCCAGGCCAGTCGCTACCGGCGCGAAGCGCTGGCCGAGCTGGCGCGGATCGAAGCCATGCTGGCCGACGAGCACAGCCGCGCCGGCGCGCTGGCGGCGCTGCCGGCGCTGGTCAAGCGCGTGGTGCTGGCGTTCGCGCCGCGCGCGCAGGTGGCCAGCCTGTCGGCACAGGCGTGGCTGGCGTACCTGGACGGCACCTGGCGCGCGGGCAGCTTCACCAGCGGGCCGGGGCGCCTGCTGCCGGAACTGGCCTACGGCAGCCAGCCGCCCGCGGCCGCCGAGGTGACGGCGCTGGTGGCGCTGCTGCGCGACTGGATCGGACAGCATCATGCTCGCCTTTGAACATCCCTGGGCGGCCTTGCTGCTGCCGTTGCCGCTGCTGGTCTGGCTGTTGCTGCCGGCGTACCGGGAGACCATGCCCGCGGTGCGCGTGCCGTTCTTCGAGGAAATGGCCGAGCGCAGCGGCCAGCGTCCCGCCCACGGCGCGGTGGTGATGCGCGGCAACTGGGCCCGGCGGCTGCTGGCGCCGCTGTGCTGGGTGCTGCTGGTGGCCGCGCTGGCCAGGCCGGTGTGGGTGGATCCGCCCATCGAGCGCGACGAGCCCGCGCGCGACCTGATGCTCGCCATCGATCTCTCGCAGTCGATGGAGGCACGCGATTTTACCGGGGCGGACGGCCGCGCCGTGGACCGCCTCACCGCCGTCAAGCAGGTGGTGCGCGGGTTTATCGCGCGCCGCAAGCAGGACCGCATCGGCCTGGTGGTGTTCGGCGTMGCCGCCTTCCCGCAGGCGCCGCTGACGATGGACCATKACAGCGTGCTGGCCTTGCTCKATGAAACGCAGATCGGCATGGCCGGCCCGCAGACCGCCATCGGCGACGCCATCGGCGTGGCGGTGCGCATGACCGAGGCGTCGCCGGCGCAGGAAAAGGTGCTGATCCTGCTGACCGACGGCAACGACACCGCCAGCAAGGTGCCGCCGGCGCAGGCCGCGCAGGTGGCCAGGGACCGTGGCCTGGTGATCCATACCATCGGTATCGGCSACCTCAATGCCAKCGGCGAGAACAAGGTGGACCTGGCTGCGCTGCAGGCCATCTCGGCGCGCACCGGCGGGCAGAGCTTCCGTGGCGAGKACCTGGCCGGCCTGGAGGCGATCTACGCTACGCTGGACCGCATCACGCCGGTCAAGGTCAGGCGCCAGTCGCACCAGCCCAAGCGCGACCTTTTCTGCTACCCGCTGGGCGCGGTCGGCATCTTGCTGCTGCTGTACCACGCGGTCATGCTGCTGCTGACTGCCGCGCGGCGGCCGCGCGGCCAGCCKCCGCCGGAGCCGGGCGCGGCCGCAACACGCGCAGGGGGGCGCTGATGGACCTGTCGGCCTTTCACTTCCTGCGCCCGCCGTGGCTGCTGCTGGTGCCCGCGGCCGCGCTCATCGCCTTCGCCTGGCACCGGCTCTCGGACCCGCGCCGCCGCTGGCAAGGCGTGATCGCCCCGCATCTGCTGGCGCGGCTGATCGTGGACAGCGGCGGCGGCCCGCGCCTGCGGCCGGTGCATGKCGCCTGCGCGGCGCTGGCGCTGATCGGCATTGCCGCGGCCGGGCCGGCCTGGGAGCGCGAGCCACCGCCGTTTGCCGAGGACAAGGCGCCGATGGTGATCGCCATCGACCTCTCGCGCAGCATGGACGCGGTGGACGTGGCGCCCACCCGGCTGGAGCGCGCCAAGCAGAAGGTGCGCGACCTGATGGTGCTGCGCGCCGGCTCGCGCACCGGCCTGGTCGTGTATGCCGGCAGCGCGCACATGGTGGTGCCGCCCACCGACGATCCGGTCTTCATGGCGCTGTTCCTGGACGCGCTCGACACCGGCATGGTGCCCGGCGCGGGCAAGAACGCGGCGGCGGCGCTGACGCTGGCGGATGGCCTGCTCAGGCGCGAGTCGGCCGCCGGTACCGTGCTCCTGATCACCGACGGATTCKAGCGCGCGCAGATTCYAGCCTTCGCCGCGCAGGCGCGGGCGGGCCAGATCCAGGTGCTGGCGCTGGCGGCCGGCACCGAGGGCGGCGGGCCCATCCGCACCCCCGATGGCCGCGTGGCCACCGACCCGCAGGGCAGGCCGCTGCGGGGCACGCTGGACCTTGCCGCACTCAAGGCACTGTCTGCCGATGCGGATATTCCGCTGGCCAGCCTGACGCTGGACGACGACGACATACGCTGGGTGCAGCGCCGCGCCGTGCGCAATATGGAAGCCGCGCAGGAGAAGAACGCGCAAGTGCGCTGGAAGGAAGCCGGCTATCTCATCACMGTGCCCATCGTCGTGCTGGGTGCATTGTGGTTCCGCCGCGGCTGGGTGGTACGCTGGCTGCCGCTGTGGCTTGCGACGCTCGCGGGCCTGCTGGCGCAGGCGCCGCGTCCGGCAATGGCCGCGGATTCCCGCCCGGCCGGCGCCACCACCAGCGCCACCACCAGCGCCACCACCAGCGCCATCGCCAGCGCCTTCTTCACGCCGGACCAGCAGGGCCGCCGGCGCTTCGAGCGCGGCGACTTCGCCGGCGCCGCCGCCCGTTTCCAGGACCCCATGTGGCGCGGCTGGGCCAGCTACCGCGCGGGCGACTATGCGGCAGCGCTGACCGCCTTCGCGAGCCTGGACACGCCGGACGCTTTCTTCATGATGGGCAATTGCTACGCGCGCCTGCGCGACTACCCGCGCGCGCTTGCCGCCTACGACAACGCGCTGGCGGCTCGCCCCGGCTTCGCGCAGGCCGTGGCCAACCGCGCGCTGGTGGCGGCGCTGATCGCCCGGGAGAAGAACGACAAGGATGACCAGGAACAGGCGCCCGACCTGCCGCCGGACAAGGTCGAGTTCGAGAACAAGGAGCAGGGCGGCAAGAAGGGCAAGCTGGACATGAGCCGGCTGCAGCAACAGAACGCGGAGCTGTGGATGCGCAACCTGCAGGTATCGCCGGCGGATTTCCTGCGGCAGAAGTTCCAGATCGAAGCGCGGCAGCCGGCGCCCGTGCCGCCGGCGGCGGCCCCGGCGTCCGGCGCGCGCGGAGCGGCGCCATA